>JAXDOA010000273.1:0-8377 GCA_034669125.1 Hyphomicrobiales bacterium | reverse complement strand
GACGAAATGAAGCTGCGTGAGCACGTAGCCGCTGACCAGATAGGGCGCGGCGAGCGCCACCACGAGCAGGAGGCCGTACCAGAAGATCTGTCCGCCGTGCTGAAACAGGCGGATGTCCTGCGCGTACTCGGTCTTGAAGATGAATCTCATTTGCGCATGATCTCATCCGACCTGCCTACGCCCGCCGAAGCATCCGTCCACGAGAGTGGACAGCGCCAGGGCTTCGCGCAGGCGGGAAACCGGTGTCCACTTTTCGGGATCATGCGCTCAGACTTTCTTCCGCGCGGTTTCGCCGAAGATACCTGACGGCATGAACAGCAGCACGACCAGCACCACGACGTAGGCCGCAACGTCCTTGAAGCCCTCCGGCAAATAGAAGCCGGCGAGCGCCTCGACGACGCCGATGATGAGCCCGCCGACCACGGCGCCCGGCACGCTGCCGAAGCCGCCGACGACGGCGGCGGGGAACGCCTTGAGCCCGATGAAGCCCATGTTGGAATGCACGAACGCGATCGGCGCCAGCAGAATGCCGCCGAACGCCGCGACCGCCGCCGCCAGGCCCCAGATCAGCATGTTCACGCGCCGCACCGGGATTCCCATGTAGTAGGCGGCAAGCTGGTTCTGCGAGGTCGCCTGCATGGCGATGCCGAGCTTGGCGTAGCGGAAGTAAAGATAGAGCACGAGACAGAGCGCCGCGGTGAGGGCGATGGTCGCGAGTTGCTCGGTTGCGAGCACCGCGCCGCCGAAGCGCAGGACGCTGTCGCCGAACGGCGTCTTCAACGCATAGGTCTCGGTGCCCCAGCCCGGCACCATGGTGACGACGCCGCGCAGGATGTAGCCGATGCCGATGGTAATCATCACCACCGTGAAGGTCGGCAAGCCCAGCACCGGTCGGATCACGATCCGCTCGATCAGCATGCCGACGGCGGCCATCACGACCACGGCGAACAGGATCGTCGCCCAATACGGCCAGCCCAGGATAGTGCTCGCGGTCAGCCCGAAGAACGCGCCGAGCATCATCAGGTCGCCCTGCGCGAAATTGACCGTTTCGGTCGCCTTGTAGATCAGCACGAAGCCGAGCGCGACGAGCGCGTACACGCAGCCCTGCGCGACGCCTGCAAGAAACAGCTGCAGGAACTGGCTGAACACGCCCCCTCCCCCGGTTATCGACGCTGTAACACGCGTCTTGCCAAGACTGTACCAAGCATTTGCTTTTTGGAAAGCGCAGCCCTACGGTTTTCGCCATGAAATCGGTCCGCATCGGCGCCGGGCTCGGCTTTTACGGCGATAGCTGGCGGCCGGTGCGCGCCTCGATCGAAAGCGGCGGCGTCAAATACATCGCCTCGGATCATCTCGCCGAGTTGACGCTCGCGATCCTGCAAAAGGACCGCCAGAAGGACCCCGCCGCCGGCTACGCGCGCGACTGCGTGCCGATGCTCATCGAGCTGTGGCCGATGGCCGCGGAGCGCGGCGTAAAATTCGTGATGAACGCCGGCGGGCTCAATCCGCATGGTGCGCGCGAAGCGGTCGCCCGCGCCTTCAAGGAAAAAGGGTTTCGGGCAAAGATCGCGGTCGTGACCGGCGATTCAATTTCCGACCGGATCGATGAACTCCAGAGCAAGGGCGAAGCCCTTGCCAACATGGACACCGGCGCCGACATCGGCTCGGTGCGCGAGCGGCTGCTGTTCGCAAACGCCTATCTCGGCGCCGCGCCCATCGCCGAGGCGCTCGCGCAAGGCGCCGATATCGTCATCACCGGGCGCGTCGCCGATGCGGCGCTCTCGCTTGGGCCGATCATGCACGAGCTGAACTGGCGCTGGGACGACTGGGAAAAACTCGCGCAGGGGCTGACCGTCGGCCACCTGCTCGAATGCTCAGGCCAGGCGAGCGGCGGCAATTTCGGTTCGGCCGGCGAATGGGCCAAGGTGCAGAACTTCCTTCACCTTGGCTATCCGATCGCCGAGGTGAGCGAGGACGGCGCGGCGCTGCTCACCAAGGCGCCCGGCACCGGCGGGCGCGTGTCGTTCGACACGCTGCGCCAGCAGTTGCTCTACGAGGTGCATAACCCGCACGCCTATGTCTCGCCCGACGTGGTGCTCGACATGGGCACGTTGAATTTCGACGACCAAGGCGACGACCGCGTGCGCATCACCGGCGCGGGCGGGGCAAAACGCCCGGACACACTGAAGGTCGTTGCTGGCTATCACGACGGCTGGATGGGATTGGGCCAGATCGGCTTCTCGTGGCCGGACGCGTATCTCAAGTGCGAGACCTCGGCGAACATCATCAAGGGGCTGGTCGAAGAGCGCGGCTGGAAACTGGACGATATCAACATCGAGTACATGGGCTACAACGCGCTGCTCGGCGCCAACGCGGATACATCGCAGCGCGACAATCTCAACGAATGTTTCCTCCGCATGACGGTGCGCACGAAGGACAAACGCATTGCCGAAGGCTTCAGCCGCTTGTTTCCCTGGCTCGCCCTTTCCGGCCCGCCCTATGCGGGCGGCTTGCGGACAGGAGAACGCGCGCGCGAGCTGCTCGGACTGTGGCCGACGCTGGTGCGTCGTGACGCGATCGAGCCGCGCGTCGCGATCGATGTCGAGGCGGTCGCATGAAGGTCGGCCTGTGGAAGATCGCGCACGCCCGCTCGGGCGACAAGGCGGACCGCGCCGACATCGGGTTGTTCGCATACGATGCGCCGACCTACGCGGTGCTCAAGCGCGAGGTGACGCGCGAGCGCCTCGCCGCGCATTTCGCCGACATCTGCAAAGGTCCGGTGGAGATCTATCCGCTCGACAATCTGCTCGCCATGAAGATCGTGCTCAACGCCGCGCTGCAGGGCGGCGCTGCGCGCTCGCTGCGCATGGACAGTCTCGGCAAGGCGGTCGCGGCGCAATTGCTGCGCATGGAGATCGAGGCACCCGACACCCTGCCCCGGCTCGCACGCGCATGAGTGTCGCGCAACGAAAGGTGCGTCCGCGCCGCAACAACGAAAGCAATCGGCGCGACGAATTGCTGCGCGTCTCGGCGAAACTGTTCCGCGAGAAAGGTTTCGACGGCACATCGATCCGCGATATTTCGAGCGCCGCCGGCATGCATTCGGGCAGCCCGTTTTATCATTTCAAGACCAAGCAGGACATTCTGGTCGCCGTGATGGAGCAGGGTCTCGCCGAAGGCCTGCGCAAGACCGAAGAGGTGATCGCGTTGCCGCTTCCGCCGGAGCAGAAGCTCAAATTGCTGATCCGCGCGCAGCTCGGCACCATCCTGGACGAAGGCAACGACTTCATTCCGGTGCTGCTCTACGATTGGCGCGGGCTGACGCCCGCCAACCGCCGCCGCGTCGTCGCGCTCAAGGATCGCTACGACGCGCTCTGGCAGCGCCTCATCGACGAGCTCCAGCGCGCCGGCCACATGCCGGGCGACGCGCAGCTCATGCGCCTGCTCATCCTCGGCGCCGTGAACTGGACCGGCACATGGTATCGCACCGGCGGGCGGCTCTCGCTCGACGAAGTCGCGGAGGGCGCCGCGCGGTTGTTCCTGCAAGCGCGGCGATGAATTCTCCCGCGCCATCGCGCCTCGCGCGCCTGCCCGTCTTCTACGGCTGGATCATCGTTGCCGCCGCTTTCGTCACCATGGCGATTGGCGTCAACACGCGCACCGCGTTCTCGCTGCTGGTTCCGCCCATCGTCGATGAATTCGGCTGGGATCGCGGCCTCGTCGCGGGTGCATTCTCGTTCGGCTTTCTGGTCTCCGCGTTCCTCGGCCCGTTCGCCGGCCGCATGATGGACACCAGGGGACCGCGCGTCGTTCTGGGAGCGGGCACCGTCCTGGTGGTGCTCGGATTGTCGCTCGGTTCGCTGATGCGCGAGCCCTGGCAATTCTATCTGACGCTCGGTCTGCTGGTTGGCGTCGGGACCAATCTTCTCGGCTATGGGATCCATTCGCAGTTTCTGCCCAACTGGTTTGTGCGCCGGCGCGGTCTCGCGATCGGCCTTGCCTTCTCGGGCGTCGGCGTCGGCTCCATCGTGCTGCTGCCATGGCTCCAGGTCGTCATCGTGCGCGACGGCTGGCGATGGTCATGCGTGCTGCTGGCGCTCATTGCCGCAGCCGTTTTGCTTCCGCTCAACCTGCTGCTGCGCAAGAAGCCGCAGGACATCGGCCTCCAGCCGGACGGCGATGCCACGCCCGGCGCGAAAGGCGCCGTTGTGCGTCCCAGCAACGTCGTCGATCCCGCGTGGGCCGCCGTTGAATGGACGCTCGCGCGCGCCTTGCGCACGGCGCGTTTCTGGTGGGTCGCGCTTGGCTATTTCTGCGGGCTCTATGCCTGGTACGCCGTGCAGGTCCATCAGACGAAGTATCTGACCGAGATCGGCGTCGCGCCGACGGAGGCTGCCTTCGCGCTCGGACTTGTCGCGCTCGTCGGTGTGCCGGGGCAGATCGTGTTCGGTCACGTGTCGGATCGCATCGGGCGCGAATGGGCGTGGGCGATCGGCTCTCTCGGCTTTGCGGTTTGCTACGTGGCGCTGATTGCCCTGCAGGCGGGCACGAACCCCGTCCTCCTCTATACGATGGTGATCGCGCAAGGCTTTCTCGGCTATTCCTACACGTCCGTGCTGGGACCGATCGTCGTCGAGATCTTCGAGGGTCCGCACTTCGGCACCATTTTCGGCACCGTCATGCTGGCGGCCGTTGCCGGCGGCGCGGCAGGCCCCTCCGTCACGGGCGTCCTGTACGATCACCTCGGCAACTACAACGCGGCGTTCTGGGTCGCGATGGCGGCCTGCGGCGTGTCGGCCGCGGCGATCTTCATCGCAGGCCCACGCAAGGTGCGCGTCGTGGCGGGGCGGATGGCGAAAACAAAATGAACGACCGCGTGGTGCCGCCGCTTCACGTCCGTCGCCAAAACCGCGACGGAAGCGCCTCACCGATCGCTTCCAAAGCGGTTGCAGCTACTAGTCCGATGCCAGCTCCGAAATACCAAGGCGAAAAGATCAGACTCCCAATCGCAACAACGCCTAGTTCGATCCACGGAAATTTCAGGGCACCAGATGCCAAGTTCATGAACAGGTTGAACGCAGCAAGCGCCACTCCAATCCAAAAGATCACCGACAAGTCGAAATAATAACCAGCGGCGGCGACGATCGGACCAAGCGCGGTTAAAAGTGTGAACAGCATTGTATGATCTATCAAAGCTTCCATGGATCAGGGTTGGCCTTGATCCATGCCCGCACTGCGGTTGTGGGCACAACCAGAGAGGTTTGACCCGTTGGAGCGAAGCAACACTTCCCGCCCTTCCTATAGAATGCGCTGCCACCCCAATCTGATGCTCCTTGCTTAAGGTAGAGTCTTCCGCGCTCCGACTTGATGTTTTCGATCTCAGTGAGCTGAAAGCGCAGCACGCCAAGCTGCGTCTGCCGTATCACTGCCGGATCGCCGATCTTGGCGTTTTGATAGTAAGTCGAGATTTCTTCGGGCGTTTGGTTGCCACTCGGATCGTCTTTAGCATGGCGCGACATTGGCGTTATCTCGAAGCGCGATTGAGACGGTCTCGCTCAAGCTCTGTTGCGTGCTTAACCAGCATATGCAGCTTACATTCTTGAACCGCACCTTCCCCGCGGAAGCCGAATTCCCTTCGGCAACCTTCTTCGATCCTCTTGATCGGATCGGATTCGTAATTTGCTGAGCCGACTATCATGAGGACAACGAAAAGCGCGACTATGATTCCGAACGCCACGCCGATGGTCTTGCCGACGCCTTTCTTTTTCTGCTGCGGCGGTACGTTCTTGATAGCGGCCGTGGGATGCTGCGGCGTGCCCAAAGCTGCAGCCGCGACAAACTGATCCATGTTCGCAAAGCGAACCAGACCTCCGGACATCATCGCGTCTATGCGACCTGACTCCAGAACCTGTAAGGAATGTTTCCGTAGAGCCCATCAGGCTCGAAAACCGGCTGGGCCACGGATCTTCCCCCGCTATGCCTTCTCGGCGCGCTAACCTTAGCGTTGAATGGCTCCCGATCAAGCACGCGTTGCGATATCGCGTGGTGAGTGGCCAGCAAAGCAACGCGAATTCGTCCAAGAGCGCAAATCCTTGGAACAATTCGGTTTTTCGACTTGGTAGCGGGGGAGGGACTTGAACCCCCGACCTACGGATTATGATTCCGCCGCTCTAACCAGCTGAGCTACCCCGCCAAAGTCATTCTCGGCCTATGCCGGAACATCCGGCCATGCCGGAACGCGCGGATATAAGGAGCGCCGCGAAAGGGTGTCAAGGCAAAGCGCCCCTCACCCCGTCTCCACCTCACCCGTCACATCGAACGTCAGGTTCACCCCGCCGATGGTGAACGTGGCCTTCGCGGGCAGCGCGCCGGACTTGAGCTTGCCGGCGGCCTCCGCATCGCGCACCGCCTGCTCGATCTCGCGCTGCGCCGTCACGCCGACCTTCTTCAGGAACTTGCGCACGCTCATGTTGAATGCGTCTTCGTTCATGTCGTCCTCCAGCGTTGTAGGGCGGGCAAAGCGCGTAGCGCGTGCCCGCGATCACTGCGAATGGCGGGCACGCTTCGTCCCCGCCTTCGCGGGGACATGCTTTGCCCGCCCTACGAAAACTCAGACTGCGGCGGCTTCCTTCCCGTAACGGATCAGCGAAAAATGGCCGAGCGGCGGCATCGGGCGGCGCTCGATGAAATGGATCCCCGGCGTGCGGTTCTGCCAGCCGGTCAGCCGGCCCCACGGAAACTCGGGGCGCCAGCCGAGCCGGCGCGCCACTGGCGCGAACGCGAGCTCGCCCATCTTGCGCAGTCCACTTTCGGCGCCGATGTGATTCACCAGCACGATCTCGCCCCCGGGCTTGAGCACGCGCGCGAACTCATCGAGCGTCGCCTCCGGGTCGGGCACCGCCGTGATGACGTATTGCGCCACGATCACGTCGAACGCCGCATCCGGGAACGCGAGATGCTTCGCGTCCATCACGGCGAGCGCCTCGACGTTATGCAGTCCGTGTTCGGCGACGCGCTCGGCCGCCTTGCGCAGCATCGGCGCCGAGATGTCGATCCCGACGATGGAGTTGGTGCGGGCGTAATCGGGGAGCGAAATGCCGGTGCCGACGCCGACTTCGAGGATGCGCCCGCCGACCCGCTCGGCCGCCGCGATGGAGGCCCTGCGCCCGCGCTCGAACACCTTGCCGAACACGAGATCGTAGACCGGCGCCCAGCGCGCGTAGGCCCGTTCGACTGCGCCACGATCAAGAGTGTCTGCCATCGCCCCTCGAACGAATCAGGCCTGTGCGGCAACAGCTTCCGCGCGCTCCACAGGGCGCGCGGCCTCGGCGCCGCGGATGAAGCCACCGCCGAGCACGCGCGCCTCGCCGTCCGCGCTGTCGTAGAACACGCAAGCCTGCCCCGGCGCCACGCCCTCTTCGCCGCCGGTCAGTTCGACCTCCACGCCACCGCCCGTGAGGCTGAGCCATGCCGGCTGCGGCTCGCGGGTGGAGCGCACCTTGACGAACACCTCGCGGCGCGCCGCATCGTCGATCCCACCCTCGCCGATCCAGTTCACATCGTGCAGCCGGATCACGCGCGTTGCCAGCGCCGCGCGCGGGCCGACCACGACGCGGCGCGTATCCGCTTCGAGCCGCACGACGTAGAGCGGCTCGCGTGCGGCGATCTTCAATCCCTTCCGCTGGCCGACGGTGAAATGGATGATGCCCTCGTGGTGCCCGAGGAGCTTGCCGGAGAGGTCGACGATATCGCCCGGCGCCGCCGCGCGCGGCCGCAGCCGCTCGATGATGTCGGCATAATGCCCGGTTGGCACGAAGCAGATGTCCTGTGAGTCCTGCTTGTCGGCGATCGCAAGACCGAACTCGCGCGCGAGTTCGCGCACCTTAGCCTTCGGCAGGCTGCCGAGCGGGAAACGCAGCACATCAAGCTGCGCGCGCGTGGTCGCGAACAGGAAATAGCTCTGGTCGCGATCGGGATCGTGCGCGCGGTGGAGCGCGCGGCTGCCGTCAGACAAGCGCCGGCTGACCACATAGTGGCCGGTGGCGAGCACGCTGGCGCCAAGCTCGCGCGCGGTGCCGAGCAGGTCGGCGAACTTGATCGATCGGTTGCACTCGACGCACGGCACCGGCGTTTCGCCCGCGGCGTAGCTTTCGGCGAAGCGGTCGATGACGGCTTCCTTGAAGCGTGCCTCGTAGTCGAGCACGTAATGCGGAATGCCGATGCGCTCGGCGACCGCGCGCGCGTCGTGAATGTCGCGTCCGGCGCAACAGGCGCCCTTGCGATGGGTTGCGGCCCCGTGGTCGTAAAGCTGCAGGGTAATGCCGATCACCTCGTAGCCATCCCGCTTCAGCATGGCCGCGACCACCGAGCTGTCGAC
>JAXDOA010000272.1:0-10477 GCA_034669125.1 Hyphomicrobiales bacterium | reverse complement strand
GTCTCGCAGCCATAGCCCGTCGAAGACGGGCGTAAACGCCCTGACGGCTGCTCGCCACCCTCTCCCCGCTTTGCGGGGAGAGGGAAGAAATCAAAACTTCCCATACTTCAGATACGCCGCCTGCGGGTCCATGCCGGAAAGAATCGCGGTGCGGATCTGGCTCTCGGTGCCGACCGCAGCGCCGGCCGCCTGCACGATCTCGGCGGCGCGGGCGCGCGGCAGCACGACGATGCCGTCGCGGTCGGCGAGCAGGTAGTCGTGCGGCGCAATCGTCACCGTGCCGATCTTGATCGGCACGTCCGTCGCGTCGACCGTCCAGGTGCCGACGATGTCGCGCGGCGTCACGTAGCGCGCATAGACGGCAAATCCCATCTCGATCAGGAACTCGACATCGCGGCAGCCGCCGTCGATCACCACGCCGGGCACGCCCTTGCGCATCAGCGTCTCGCCGGAAAGCTCGCCCATGTGGGCGACCTCATCGTCATTCGCCTCGATCACCACGATATGGCCGGACTTCGCCTTGGAGAGAAAGCCGGTCCAGGCGAGCAAGGTCTCGTGCGGATCGGCCTTCGGCGTCACCTTGCCGCGCAAGGTGAACACCGGGCCGGCGATGGTCCGCGCGACCGTCACCGGATGGAGTGTGTGCGGCAGCGTGAAATCCCTTAAGCCCATGGCGCGCATCACGTCGTGCACCACGCCGGTGTAGAGCTTCGACAGGCGTGGCGTCAGGTCTTCGGTCGCGCCGCGCAACAGATCGGCCGCACCACGCGCGTCAGATGTGGCCGCGCGTGCCCGTTCGAGCGGAGTTTGCTTGGCGGTCATTGGCGGGTCTCCCGGGTTTCGCTTACCTCGCACGCAGAACCAGGACGAACTCAAATCGCGCTCGCCGCGATGTTCACGGTGAGCGCCAGCAACGTGACATTGAACAGGAACGCGATGATGCTGTGCGTCAGCACGGTGCGGCGGATCGATTTCGACGAGACCGTGACGTCGGACACTTGCGCGCACATCCCGATGGTGAACGAGAAATACATGAAGTCCCAGTAGTCCGGCTCATGATCGTCGGGGAACGTCATGCCGCCGATCTGGCGGTCGCGTCCTTCGCCATAGAATTCGTGCGCGTAATGCAGCGCGAAGATCGAATGGATGAATGCCCACGACAGCACGACGGTGGCGGTCGCGAGGATCAGCTGGCCGGGCTGGCGCGGGGCGCCACCGACCGTTGCGAGCTCGGCGAAGATTGCCCCGAGGCTCGCGGCCGCGGCCGCGACAGTGAGCACGAGGATGCCCAGACCGCCTTCGTCCTGATTGGCGGCGCGGCGGCGAATGCGATGTAGGTCGGAGCGCGCCATCAGGCTGAGGGCGAGCACGAGGTAGAGCCCGACGCCGATATCCCAGCCGATCAGCAGCTTGGTGGCGACGCGCCAGTCGCAGGTGGCAAACAGGATTGCGATCGTGACGAGCCCGAGCAGCACGGACAGAAACAGGCGCGGGCGGGTGCGGATCAACCGCACCGGGCGCGGCAGGTGCTTGCCGGTGGGCGAGGTGGTGAGTTCGCCGGTCATCGGGCCATTCGAGCCGCAATTTCGCCGTATCACAAGGGCGGTGGTGAACCGGCGCGCGCGGATGTGCTTAGTTCGTCCGCATGCCGGCTCGTTCCCCCCGCGGCGCCGCGTTCCGCTTCGTCAGGGCAGCACTCATCGCCCTCGTGGCAATATTGCTCGTCCCGTATCTGCTGACGCCGCTCTACCTCGCGGTCAATCCGGTCTCGACCCTGATGCTGTGGCGCTGGGCAACCGGCGCGCGGGTCGAACGGACCTGGACGCCGCTGGCCGCCATCGCGCCGGCGCTGCCGCGCACGGTGATCGCGTCCGAGGACGCGCGCTACTGCGCTCATCGCGGGGTCGATCTCGGCGAGTTGCGCGCCGCGCTGCAGGATGCGGACGATCTCTCCGACATGCGCGGCGGCTCCACCATCGCGCAGCAGACCGCGAAGAACCTGTTCCTCTGGCAGGGGCGCTCGGTGGTGCGCAAGGTGCTGGAATTTCCGCTCGCGCTGTGGCTCGACCTCGTGCTCGGCAAGCGGCGCCTGATCGAGATTTATCTCAACATCGCCGAATGGGGTTCGAACGGGGAATTCGGCGCCGAGGCGGGGGCGCGCCATGCCTTCGGCAAATCCGCCCGGGATATCAACAGCCGCGAGGCCGCATTGCTGGCCGCGATCCTCCCCAATCCGCGCCGCCGCAGCGCGGCCCGCCCGGGCCCGGGCGTGCGCCGGCTCGCCGGCATCCATGAGGCCCGCGCCGCCAGATCGGCCTCCGCCGACTGCATCCGGCGCTGAACGGGGACCCGGTTCCGGGCTAGCGTTGCCGGGACCGATCCTCTATAAGCGCGCCTTCGAAAAGGGATTTTGGGCGACTGGCAAAGCGCACGGGCGCCGATTTCAGGAGAGTTTTCAATGGCCGTTCCGAAACGAAAAACCTCGCCCTCGCGCCGCGGCATGCGCCGCTCGGCCGACGCGCTGAAGAAGCCGACCTACGTCGAGGACAAGGATTCGGGCGAATTGCGCCGCCCGCACCACATCGACCTCAAGACCGGCATGTATCGCGGCCGGCAGGTGCTCAAGGTCAAGACCGAAGCCTGAGCCCCGCTTTTAGCCTATGGTTGACGCGCGCCGGGGAGCCCGACCGGCGCGCGATATTTTTGCCTTAGTGGGCCGATAGCCAAGATAGTATTCGAATGCCGGAACTCGGGAGGCCCGCGTGATCGGATTTCCGCTGCTGATCGTCCCGTTCACGATCTACAACATGATCGCGTTCCTCACGCCGTTCGATTGGAACACGAAACTCTACGCATTCCGATTGCCATCCGGTCTGACGTGGGAGCCGACCGCCAGCGACGCGTTCATCCTGTTCTCGCTGCTGATGCTGCTGCTCGAGTTCATCAAGGCTACGAAGCACGGCAAGTCCTTTATCGAGCATTTCCTCTCGCTTCTGTTGGCAGGCGGCGCCGGCGCCGAATTCGCAATGGTCAATCCGAACGCCATCATGGGCCAGCTCACCTCGCCGCCGCAGATGGGCAACTCGACCTTCATGCTGTTCGTGGCGATCTGCGCCGTCGATTTCTTCGCCGGATTCGCGGCGGCGCTGCGCCGGGCGCGGCGCGCGGTGGTCGTCGAAGAGGCGCCGGTTGTGGTCGCGCCCGTACCGGCGCCGGTGGCCCGCCCCGAGCCCGCGCGGGGCGTCGAGCCGGTGACGCACGTGGAGCCGGCGCCGTCGCCGTTTACGCAGCGTTCGGAGCCGGTGGTGAAAGCAGACCCCGTGCAAAAGATCGAGCCGTAGGCTAGGAGTAGCGCTCCCTCCTCGGCGTGACCTCTCCATGACAATCCGTGACTTCCATCTGCCCGGCCGCTCGCCCGTCTATGCGCGCGAAGGAATGGCCGCGACCTCGCATCCGCTCGCCAGCCTCGCGGCGATCGAAACGCTCAAGGCCGGCGGCACCGCTGCCGATGCTGCGGTCGCGGCGGTTGCGGTGCTATGCGTGGTCGAACCCGCGATGACCGGCATCGGCGGGGACTGCTTCTGCCTCGTCGCAAAGCCGGACCGGCCGGTCTGGGGCTATAACGGCTCGGGCCGCGCGGCCGCTGCGGTCACCACCGAGAAGCTGCTGGCGCAAAAGATGCCGCGCAAGATTCCCGCGACCTCGCCCCACGCCGTCACGGTGCCGGGCGCGATCGAAGCCTGGGAAGCGATCCTCAAGAGCCACGGTCGTTTCGGTCTCGACCGCGCGCTGCAGGCGGCGATCGGCTACGCCGAGAACGGCTTCGTGGTCGCGCCGCGCGTCGGCGCCGACTGGGCCGAACAGGTCGCCAAGCTTTCGCCGCACGCGGGCTCGGCGAAATATTATCTGCCGAACGGCAACGCACCGGCGATCGGGAGCACCGTCAAGTTGCCCGCGCTCGCCGCGACCATGAAGGCGATCGCGGCGGGCGGCGCGAAGGCGTTCTACGAAGGCGCTATCGCGGCCGATATCGCGGCGACCGTCCAGTCGAAAGGCGGCTTGCTCGCGACGGACGATCTCGCGCGCCACCGCGGCGACGTCGTCACGCCGATCAGCACCAGCTATCGCGGGCTCGACGTGGTCGAACTGCCGCCGAACACGCAGGGGCTGACGGCGCTGGTGCTCCTGAACATCCTCGAGCAGTTCGATGTCGGAAAGCTCGATCCATCGGGGCCGGAGCGGCTGCATCTCGCGCTGGAAGCCGCGCGGCTCGCCTTCGCGGTACGCGACACGCATATCGCGGACCCGGCCACCATGCGCGAGCCGGTGGCGGGACTGATCGCCAAAGGTTTCGCCAAGAAACTTGCGGGTCTGCTCGATCCGGACAAGCGCATCGCAATTCCGAAGGCGCTCCCGCCCGCCAGCGACACGGTCTATCTGACCGTGGTCGACCGCGACCGCACGGCGGTCTCGCTGATCAATTCGCTCTACAGCGCATTCGGCACCGGCATCTGCACCGAACAGACCGGCATCATGCTGCACAATCGCGGCAGCGGCTTTGTGGTCGAGCCGGATCACCCGAATACGATCGCGCCCGGCAAGCGGCCGATGCACACCATCATCCCGGCGCTGGCGATGCGGAACGGCCGCTGCGAGATGCCGTTCGGCGTGATGGGCGCGGACTATCAGCCGATGGGACACGCCCACGTCATCGCCAATATGGTGGATTACGGCATGGATGTGCAGGCCGCGATCGACCACCCGCGCATGTTCTACGAAGGAGAGACGACGCTGGTCGAGCGGGGCGTTCCGGCAGCCACCGTCGCGGGATTAAAGGCGCGCGGCCATCAGGTGATGCTACGCGGCGCCCCATGGGGCGGCGGACAGGCGATTGCGATCGACTGGGAGCGCGGCACGCTGATCGGCGGCTCCGATCCGCGCAAGGATGGCTGCGCGCTGGGGTATTAGGCGCTTATGCGAACAGGTCCAGGTGAGTTCCAGTCCGAACCAGCAGAACTTCGTTAGGCGTTACGTTGTAGATCAACAACCAGTCCGCCTCGATATGGCACTCCCACAAACCCTTCCACTCGCCTGATAGTTTGTGCGGGCGATAGGCGGCGGGGAGTTCGCCCTCCTGTGCAAGCAGTTCAACGACCGCGAACAGATCGGCGACATCCTTGCCGCGCCGCTTCTGGCGTTTGAAGTCATTCAGAAACCGTTGCTGCTGCCGGATACGCCGCATCGAGAATCACAGTGAGCGCATCTTCTTCGCCCAATCCGCGACGGTCTCGAACTCTTCGACGTCTTTGCCCTCGTGCGCGTCCTTGATGGCTTGTCGTGTTTGCTTGTTCGGGATGCGCAGCGGAAAAGGAAGACCCTTGGTCAAGCGGACCTGAGTAAGAAATAGCGTGATGGCCTCGCTCGACGTGAGACCGATCTTCTTGAGCACGGCCTCGGCGTCCCGCTTGAGAGCCGGTTCCACACGCGCGCGAATTGTTTCAGACTTACCCATGGCCATCGTCCTCGCGAACTATGTAGCACACATGGGCTACGCGAGGCAAAGTTCAAGGGCATAGTGGTGCTAGGCGCGCTTGCCGAACGAACGCCTTTGCGAAACCGGCTTGGTCATCGACCGGTAAACTGCCATCGCCTCCCCGGGCTCCGCGCGTCGGCGGGCGCGCGTCTGCGGTGCCTGCATCTGCGTGGCGATCAATTGCGCCAGAAAGCCCGCGCTCGGGTGGCGCGTCACGCGCGGGGTGGGCTCGCTCACAGCCGGTGCCTCGATGGCAATCAATGCGCGCGAGTCGGTTTCGGACGCGTCCGGTGCGTCCGCCCCATCTTTGCGCCGTGAAACCGAAGCGTTGATGGTGGGTCCGCTGGCGCCAACGATACGCATGGCCGCCTCCTGTCTCGAAACGGGACACACTGCCCGCTTCCAGACCCAAGGTCGCAACCCGTGTGCCGGATCATGTGTTCCGTCGCGGAAGCGGAATTCCGGCGGGCTATTTGCCAAATCCTTAAGATTTTCAAGACAGATTGGCCGCACGACGGGCTGAACAGGCCAGCACCTTTCCCAGAACAGGATCATCCGTGACGCGCGACGCCCGGAGCCCCTTGGATCACGTGAACCGCGCGGCCGATCCGAGCGGTATCCTCGCCTCGATCGGTCTCGTCCCCTACGAATGGCGCATCGACACCGACACGCTGACCTGGGGCGCGAATGCCGCCGAGGTGCTGCAGGTAGCCGATCCCACGCAAATCGCGACCGGGCGCGGCTATGCGGGCTTCCTCGATCCGAAGAATACCTCCACGCGCTATGACGCCGTGATGCAGGGCGGCGGGCGCGATTCCGGCGCCGGCGTTCCCTACCAGACCGAGTATTGCTTGCAGACCGGCCAGGACGGCGCGACGCCGCTTTGGGTCGAGGACAATGGGCGCTGGTTCGCGGGCGCCGACGGTCGTCCCGCGCGCGCGCACGGCGTCGTGCGTGCGATCACCGAGCGCCACGACAACAATGAGCGCCTTGCCTATCTGTCGCGTTTCGACGGCCTCACCGGCGAATTGAATCGCAATGCGTTGACCGAGACGCTGACCGCCTCACTCGACGAGGCACTGAAGTATCGCGGCTCGTGCGGCTTCATGCTGATCGCGGTGGACAATCTCGCGCGCATCAACGAGGCCTATGGGTTCGGCGTCGCCGACGAGGTGATCGCCTCGGTCGGGCGGCGGCTGCGCAGCCGCATGCGCGGCGGCGACGTGCTGGGACGTTTCTCTTCGAACAAGTTCGGTGTGGTGCTCAACACTTGCACGCCCGACGATCTTGCCATGGCGGCGGATCGTTTTCTCGCGGCGGTGCGCGAGGATGTGGTGCAGACCAACAACGGGCCGGTTGCGGCGACGATCACGATAGGCGGCGTGGCGGCTCCGCGGCATGCCCGCACGGTCGCGGAGATTCTCGCCCACGCGCAGGAATCCCTCGACTCCGCCAAGGCCAAGCGCCGCGGTTCCTTCATCGCCTACCGGCCGAACATTGAGCGCGAGGCGGTGCGCAAGGAGAACGTCCGCGCGACCGACAAGATCATCGCGGCGCTGAACGAGCGCCGCATCCTGCTCGCCTTCGAACCGCTGGTGCGGACCGCGACGCGCGAGCTTGCCTTCTACGAATGCCTGATGCGCATCCGCCGCGCCGACGGCAGCGTCGTGCCGGCGAATAACGTCATTCCGATCGCCGAGCAGCTTGGCCTGGTGCGCCTGATCGACCATCGCGTCATCGAGTTGGTCACCGCGGAGCTCAGTGCCGCGCCCGCCCTCCGAGTGAGCGTCAACGTGTCGCCCGATTCGATCGCCGATCCGGACTGGTGGTCGGCGCTCGGCGCGCAATTGCGCGCCCGGCCCGGCGTCGCGCAGCGCATGATCCTGGAAATCACCGAGACCGCCGCGATCCAGAACATCGACGAGACCGCGGGCTTTGTGACGCGCGCGAAGGATCTCGGGTGCCGCATCGCGATCGACGATTTCGGCGCCGGCTATACGTCGTTCCGCAACCTGCGCCGGCTCGGCGTCGATATGATCAAGATCGACGGTGCGTTCGTGCAGAACCTGACGCGCTCCGAAGACGACCGCGTGTTCGTGCGTACGCTGATCGAGCTTGGGCGCTCGCTCGGGATCGAGACTGTCGCCGAGTGGGTGCAGGATGAGCAGGCCGCCGCGGTTCTCGCCGGCTGGGGCTGCAATTATCTGCAGGGCGATCTGGTCGGCCGCGCTTCGCTGGAGCGGCCGTGGACGGATGTTGCGACGCCGCCCGAAAGTGCTGCGCGCTAAATCCTATTTGTCGCCCTTGCTCAGGCGCTCGACCTTCTTGCTCATCTCTTCGAGCTGACGCTTGAGCTCGTCGAGGTCGCCGCTGGACGACGCGGGCTTCTCGCCACCCGACTCTTCCTCCTCGCGCCGCGCGAACGGCGTGAACATCGAGAACGCGCGCTGGAAGACTTCCATGTTGCGCCGCACGGTCTCATCCAGCGCGCCGAAGGGACTGACCCCGAACGCCTGGGACATCTGATCGCGGAACTTCTGCTGGTCGCGCGTCAGGGAGTCGATCGAGGTTTCCAGATAACGCGGCACCAGCATCTGCATCGAGTCGCCGTAGAAGCGGATGAGCTGACGCAGGAAGTTGACCGGCAGCAGGTTCTGCGTGCCTTCCTTGTTCTCCTGCTCGGAGATGATCTGGACGAGCACCGAACGCGTGATGTCCTCGCCGGTCTTGGCGTCGGAGACGGCGAAATCCTCGCCGTTCTTCACCATCACGGCGAGGTCTTCGAGCGTCACATAGGTGCTGGTGCCGGTATTGTAGAGTCGCCGGTTGGCGTACTTCTTGATCGTGATCGGACCTTCGGATTTGGCTGCGGTGCTCATTGCTCGACTGTGCCTTTGGCCCAGGAGGGGAGAAATTGTGCGCGGTAACTTGCGCCAGCATAAGCACTTTTGGGTGAACCGGGCTACTTTTTTGTGCGGGGCGGCATATCTGGCGAAAAAGCCTTGTGGCGCCGTGAGGAAGGCCATGGTGCTACGCAATACGGGCATGCGTGCTTGGTCTTATTGACAGCCCTTCGGCGGGCTATCATGGATGCAGACGAATTGGCGGACTTGAGCTGCGGCAGAACCGCACGGACAGGAGATTTCCATGAAGGACGAAGTCGTAATCGTTGGCGCGGCGCGGACGCCGGTCGGGGCATTCAACGGCGCGTTCGGCAGCTTGCCGGCGCATGAACTGGGCAAGGCCGCGATCACCGAGGCGCTCAACCGCGCCGGCGTCGAGGGCGGACGTGTCTCCGAAGTCATCATGGGTCAGATCCTGACTGCCGCGCAGGGCCAGAACCCGGCCCGGCAGGCCTCGATCGCGGCCGGCATTCCGGTGGAAAGCCCGGCGTGGGGCGTGAACCAGCTGTGCGGCTCCGGCCTGCGCGCGGTCGCGCTCGGCTACCAGGCGATCCTCAACGGCGATTCGGAGATCGTGGTCGCGGGCGGGCAGGAGTCCATGAGCATGGCGCCGCACGCCGCTTATCTGCGCGCGGGCCAGAAGATGGGCTCGCTCGAGATGGTCGATACGATGATCAAGGACGGGCTGTGGGATGCCTTCAACGGCTACCACATGGGTAACACCGCCGAGAACGTCGCCAAGCAATACCAGATCACGCGCGGCCAGCAGGACGAGTTCGCGGTTGCTTCGCAGAATAAAGCCGAAGCCGCCCAGAAGGCCGGCAAGTTCAAGGACGAGATCGTTGCCGTGACCATCAAGTCGCGCAAGGGCGACATCGTGGTCGACACCGACGAGTATCCCAAGCACGGCACCACGCTCGAAGGCATCAGCAAGTTGCGCCCGGCCTTCGACAAGGAAGGCGGTGTCACGGCCGCGAATGCGTCGGGCCTCAATGACGGCGCCGCCGCGATCGTGCTGATGAGCGCCGCCCAGGCCGCCAAGGAAGGCAAGACCGTGCTGGCGCGCATCGCGTCGTGGGCGCATGCCGGCGTCGATCCGAAGATCATGGGCACCGGCCCAATCCCCGCCTCGCGCGCAGCCCTCAAGAAAGCCGGCTGGAGCATCGGCGATCTGGATTTGATCGAGGCCAACGAAGCCTTTGCGGCGCAGGCCTGCGCGGTCAACAAGGACCTAGGTTGGGACACCTCCAAGGTCAACGTCAACGGCGGCGCCATCGCCATCGGCCATCCCGTGGGCGCCTCCGGCGCGCGCGTACTGGTGACCCTGCTGCACGAGATGCAGAAGCGCGACGCCAAGAAGGGCCTCGCCACGCTGTGCATCGGCGGCGGCATGGGCATCGCCATGTGCCTTGCACGCGATTGAACCAACGGTAGCGGATGCGTTGAGTATGATGAAAAGATCATCAGGTAACGGCGCTTCATCTCGCTAAACTGAAATGCCCGGCTACGCGCCGGGCATTTTGTTCTTGAAGTTCGTTTCATGGCCGGAATAATTCCGGTTCATATAAAAAAAGTCCAAGGAGGAATTCGACATGGCACGTGTTGCATTGGTGACGGGGGGAACGCGAGGCATTGGCGCTGCGATCAGCAAGGCGCTGAAGGCGGCGGGATACGAGGTGGCGGCGAGTTATGCCGGCAACGATACTGCTGCGGAAAAATTCAAATCTGAAACCGGCATTCCGGTTTACAAATGGGATGTCAGTTCGTTCGACGCCTGCGCTGCCGGCGTCAAGCAGGTCGAAGCCGATTTGGGCCCGGTCGACGTGCTGATCAACAACGCCGGCATCACTAAGGACGGCGCTTTCCACAAAATGACGCTCGATCAATGGAATGCCGTGATCAACACCAATCTCGGCTCGCTCTTCAACATGACGCGCCAGGTAATCGAGGGCATGCGCGCGCGCAAAGTCGGCCGCGTCATCAAGATCTCGTCGATCAACGGGCAGAAGGGCCAGTTCGGCCAAGTCAACTATTCCGCAGC
>JAXDOA010000271.1:0-3990 GCA_034669125.1 Hyphomicrobiales bacterium | reverse complement strand
CCCGCGATCGGCGGGCTCGGCAAGGGGCATCTGGTGCGAGAGATCGACGCACTCGACGGGTTGATGGGGCGCGTCGCCGATCGCGGCGGCATCCAGTTTCGCGTGCTCAACCGCCGCAAAGGGCCGGCGGTGCGCGGGCCTCGGGCCCAAGCGGACCGCAAGCTTTACGCCCAGGCGATGCAACGCGCGATCGCCGAGACCGCGAACCTGACCGTCATTGAGGCCGAGGTCGACGATCTCGTGATCGGCGAGGGCACCGTGACCGGCGCGCGCCTCGCTGACGGGCGCGAACTCACGTGCGGCGCCGCGGTGCTGACCACCGGCACCTTCCTGCGCGGCCTGATCCACATCGGTGAGCGTCAGACCCCGGCAGGACGCGTTGGGGAAGCCCCAGCCATCGGCCTTTCGCTCACGCTGGAGCAACTCGGGTTCGCGCTCGGCCGGCTCAAGACCGGCACGCCGCCTCGGCTCGACGGCACCACGATCGACTGGGCGGCCGTCGAGATGCAGCCGGGCGACGAGCCGCCCGAGCCGTTTTCGATGCTGACCCGGCGCATCGAAACGCCGCAGATCCAGTGCGGCATCACCCGCACCACGCAGGCGACCCACGACGTCATCCGGGCGAACGTGCACCGCTCGCCGATGTATTCCGGGCAGATCGCGAGCCGGGGCCCGCGCTATTGCCCCTCGATCGAGGACAAGATCGTGCGCTTCGGCGAGCGCGACGGGCACCAGATTTTCCTTGAGCCGGAGGGCCTCGACGACCCGACGGTCTATCCGAACGGCATCTCGACTTCGCTGCCCGAGGAGGTCCAGCAGGCGGTGGTCGCCAGCATTCCGGGGCTGGAAAACGCCCGCATGGTGCGGCCCGGCTACGCGATCGAATACGACCACGTCGACCCGCGCGAGCTGCGCGCCACGCTTGAGACCAAACGCTGCGCCGGTCTGTTCCTGGCCGGCCAGATCAACGGCACGACCGGCTACGAAGAGGCTGCCGCACAGGGACTTGTGGCCGGTCTGAACGCGGCCGCGCGGGCAGGGGGCGGTGGCTCAATCGTGTTCGATCGCGCCGAGGCCTATCTCGGCGTGATGATCGACGACCTGGTCACGCGCGGCGTCACCGAGCCGTACCGCATGTTCACCTCGCGCGCCGAATACCGGCTGACCCTGCGCGCCGATAATGCCGACCAGCGGCTGACCCAACGGGGCATCGCGATCGGCTGCGTCGGGGCGGGGAGGGCAGCCGCATTCGGCGCCAAGGCGGAGGCGCTCGCGGCCGGCCGGCGGCTGGCGCAATCACTCACGGTCACGCCGAACGAGGCCGAGCGGCACGGCCTCACGCTCAAGAAGGACGGCCAGCGGCGTTCGGCTATCGACTTGCTGTCGCATCCGAACATCGGCATCGCCGAGGTAGCCCGGATCTGGTCGCAGCTTGGCGACATCGCTCCGGGGATCGCGCAACAGATCGAAACCGACGCCAAATACTCGGTCTATCTGGAGCGCCAGTCCGCCGATGTCGCCGCCTACCGCCGGGACGAAGCCCTCGCGCTGCCCGAGACGTTCGAATATGCCGCCATGACCGCGCTCTCGAACGAGGTGCGCCAGAAGCTGGAATCGATTCGGCCTCGAACCATTGGCCAGGCCGGCCGGATCGACGGCATGACGCCGGCCGCGCTGACCCTTCTGGCGGCGCACGTTCGCGGCGGCCGCAAGCGGGCAAAGTCCGCCGTCTAGCGCTGCCAAACAGGTCGCCGATGGCCCTTTCCGAGTCCAGCACCGCGGCCGACGACCGGTCGAAGGCGCATGCACTGGTCGGCGATTTGGTTTCACGTGAAACATGGGAGCGGCTCGGCCGCTACGTCGCGCTGCTCATCCGGCGCCAGCAAACGCTCAACTTGATCGCGGCGTCCACACTTCCGCACATCTGGACGCGCCATATCGCTGATTCCCTTCAGCTTCTGCCGCTCGCGCCAGGCGCGCGAAAATGGCTCGACTTTGGCTCTGGCGCCGGTTTTCCGGGTCTGGCAATCGCTTGCGCGCTCGTAGAAGTGCCCGGAGCGCGCATCGAGCTCGTCGAGAGCACCCAGAAGAAGGCGGAGTTCTTGCGCGACGTCATCGATGCTCTGTCACTCCCGGCCATTGTGCATGCGCGGCGAATCGAGGACTTTACGCGCGGCAACACCGCGCGCTTTGACGTCGTCACGGCGCGGGCGGTGGCGCCTCTCGACCGGCTGCTCGGTTACGCGTTTCCGCTGTTGAAAACAGGTGCGGCCGGGCTGTTTCCCAAGGGACAAGATGTAGCGGCTGAATTGACCCAAGCGTCTAAATCTTGGAAGATCGACGCGGACCTGATCCCGAGCAAAACCGACCCGCAGGCGCGCATCGTCCGCGTGCGGCGTGTCACCAAGCCTTAAGTGTCTGTAATTGCTGATATTTCGGCAACTCTGGCGGCACCGCGACCATGAGCGAACACCCTATTGTCCCGCGCGTGCTTGCCCTCGCCAACCCGAAGGGCGGCGTCGGCAAGACCACGACCGCGATCAATCTCGGCACCGCGCTCGCCGCCATCGGCGAGAACGTGCTGATCGTCGACCTCGATCCGCAGGGCAACGCGTCGACCGGGCTCGGCATCGACCGCAAGAGCCGGCTGCGCTCAACCTACGACGTGCTGATGCGCGAGGTCACGATCCGCGACGCGATTCTGGAGACCGCGGTCCCTCGTCTGCACATCGTGCCGTCGACCATGGATCTGTCCGGCTTCGAGCTCGAGATCGCGCAGGAGCGCGACCGCGCCTACCGGCTGCGCGACGCCCTCGTCTCGCTCAACACAACCGCCAGTGGCGGTGCCGAATACAACTATGTGCTGATCGACTGCCCGCCGTCGCTCAATCTCGTCACCGTCAATGCGATGGCGGCGTCGAATTCGATCCTCGTTCCGCTGCAATGCGAGTTCTTCGCGCTCGAAGGCCTGTCGCAACTGTTGAAGACCGTCGAGCAGGTGCGCACCTCGCTCAATCCCGGCCTCACCATCCACGGCATCGTGCTCACGATGTACGACGCGCGCAACAATCTCTCCGGCCAGGTCGTGGCCGACGTGCGCAGCTTCATGGGCGAGAAGGTCTATCAGACCATGATCCCGCGCAACGTGCGCATCTCGGAAGCGCCATCGTACGGCAAGCCGGTGTTGCTCTACGATCTCAAGTGCGTCGGCAGCCAGGCGTATCTGCGGCTTGCGAGCGAGATCATCCAGCGCGAGCGCACGCTGCGCGCGGCGTAACGATTTTTTCTCGTCATTGCCGGGCTTGTCCCGGCGATCTCGCTGAGGGACGCACGGTGCCCTCCTAAGCGGGATGCCCGGCACAAGGCCGGGCATGACAAACCTGAGAGGGCACGAGGATATGACCATGGCGGACGAAAGGTCACGACTGGGCCGCGGGCTCGCCGCGCTGATCGGCGATGTCGGCGATGAAGCCGCGGTGCTGGAGCGCACACGCAGCCAGCGCCGCGTGCCGATCGAATTCTTGAAGCCCAACCCGCGCAATCCGCGCCGCATCTTCGCGGACGCCGAACTCGATGAGCTTGCGGCGTCGATCCGCGAGCGCGGCGTGATCCAGCCGATCCTGGTGCGCACCGTGCGCGGCGCGATCGATCAATACGAAATCGTTGCCGGCGAGCGGCGCTGGCGCGCCTCGCAGCGCGCCGGCCTGCATGACGTGCCGGTGCTCCTGCTTGAGGTGAGCGATCGCGAAGCGCTCGAACTCGCCATCATCGAGAACGTGCAACGCGCCGATCTCAATGCGCTCGAGGAAGCAAACGGCTATCAGGCGCTCGCCGACGAATTCAAATACAGCCAGGACGACATTGCGAAGATCGTCGGCAAGAGCCGGCCGCAGGTCAGCAACACGATCCGGTTGCTCAAACTCTCCGACGCCGTGAAGGCGTATATCAATGCCGGCCAGCTCACCGCCGGCCACGCGCGGTTGCTGGTCG
>JAXDOA010000270.1:0-13661 GCA_034669125.1 Hyphomicrobiales bacterium | reverse complement strand
CGGTCTCGTCGGCCAGCACGTAGATAAAATCGCCGCCAAGGCCGGCCGCGATCAGCCCGCACGCGGCGGAGTGCCTGCCCGCGCTCGCCGGCGGATCGACCGCCACCACGATGCGCGAGCACGCAGGCGCGGCGGGGAGCCGGCACGCGTCCAGTCCGGCGCGCGTCCACAGCGCATCCGTCCGCTCCTCGATCACCTCGCCGTCGATCTCCTGGCGGCCGAGCCTTGTCCCGCGATAGCGCGCGACGATCGTCTCGAGGAACGCGGGCGAGAGATGATACGCATTCGCCGCGGTGCCGGCGCGCGTCAGCGCGGTCGTGGGATCGGCCATGATCTTCTTGAGCAAACGCATCGGCCGCGGCGTGGTGGTGATCACCTGCCGCGGCCGCGTGCCAAGGCGCAGCCCGAACTGCAGCATGTCAAAGGTTGCTTCGGCATGGCGCCACTTGGCGAGTTCATCGCACCACGCGGCGGAAAATTGCGGGCCGCGCAGCGAATCCGGATCCTCGGCGGAAAAACATTCGGCGACCGCGCCGCTCGCGAATTCGAGCCGGCCGCGCGTGGGTATCCACTCCGGCCGCGCGCAATCCTCGTGCACGCCGAGCACGCCGGACACGCCCTCGACCATCACCTCGCGCGCATCGTGCGCGGTCTCGCCGACGAGCGCGATGCGCGCTTGCGGATCGCGCGCGACGTCGCCCACCCATTCCGCGCCGGCGCGCGTCTAGCCGGCGCCGCGGCCGCCGAGGATCAGCCAGGTGGTCCACGGCGCGCCGCCTTGCGCGAGCGCGGGCGGGCGCTGGTGGGGATGAGAGAAGAACGGCCAGAGCTTGGCGAACTGCTCACGGTACCTCGGCGGCAGGCTCATGATGAGCAGCGGCCTGTCGGCCTCTGGCAAATTCATCAATGCGCTTAATAAGGTCTCTAGCAAACTCGTCGGGATCGTCGGGACCTCGGTCATTGTCTGGCTCGTCTGGCGCGTAAGGCGTGGTGAGCCGC
This sequence comes from Hyphomicrobiales bacterium, assembly GCA_034669125.1. GTDB lineage: Bacteria > Pseudomonadota > Alphaproteobacteria > Rhizobiales > Xanthobacteraceae > PALSA-894. The sequence continues at coordinate 12,662 of JAXDOA010000270.1, read as the reverse complement.
AGCACCTCCTGCAGCGTCCTCGTCAATGTCGCGAGCGTGCGCGCGATGCGCTCGGCCTCGGCGGTGTTCACGCTCGGCCCAAGCTTCGCGACGATCAGGCCAATGGCGGCAACCCCGCGCTGCGCCGTGGACTGGACCGTCTCGGCCGCGCGCAGCACCTCGAGCTCAAGCGCGGACAGCGTGATGCCGGAGGCTGCCGGCGCGCTCGCGGCCTCGGCGTTTGCGGCTTTCGCGCCGGCGGGCCTGCGCCGGCGCCAACCCCACGCGCGGATGTTGGTGTGCAGCGTGCGTTCGCCGATGCCGAGCCGAGCGGCGATCGACGCAAACGGCTCCATGGTCTCTTCGTAGCGGTAGCGCGCGTCGGCGAGCGCCGCTGGCGCAAAGATGCGCGGCGGGCGGGGCATCGGGTCCTCCCGGCGAAATCGGATGTTGAGTGTGCTGGCGGGTCGGGGGCGGCGCTGCCGGCCTCAAGACCCAATTGTGGAGCGTGCGCCTTTGATACAGGAGGACCGACTCGCTGTCAACTCATATTCCTAGAAAATGTACAAAATCTTTTCCACAGGCATAGAATAGGACTTATCGCTTGATATTGCTGGGTTTTCACCCCGTGACGGCAAGCCCGCAGTCGAAGTCAGGGCATCATCGAGCGACTTTTTTCAAGGCGCCACCCGCCTTGCGCCGGTTCAATCGCGGCGTATGTTCGTCGGCGACCGACTGAGGACGACGCATGAAAATCAAAGTGGTTGTGCACGACGCGGAGGAAGGCGGGTTCTGGGCGGAAGTCACCGCGCTTCCCGGCTGCGCCACCGAGGGCGAGACCATGGACGAACTGATCCGCAACCTGCACGAAGCGATCGAAGGCTGTCTTTCGGTCGATGTCGCTGTGCCCAAGCCCGCCGGCAAGGAGCGCGTTCTCGAAATCGCCGTATGAGATCGCTGTCCGACGCGAGTTCGCGCGGCTGAGGCTCACTATGGCAAGCAAGGCTACGACACAGAGGGTCGTGCGCGGCGGCACCAACGTGTTCGCCGATCTCGGCTATCCGGATGCCTACGAGCGGCAGACCAAGCTCCGGCTGGCGCATGCCATCAATATGGCGATCGGCGAGCAGCGACTGGCGCAGTTGGCGGCCGCACGCCGGCTTAGCGTGTCGCAGCCAAAAATCTCCGCGCGCGCCAACTACCACCCGACGGATTGTCTGTGGAGCGCCTGATGACGTTCCTGACCGCGCTCGATCAGGATGTCGACATTGTGATCCGCAGGAAGCCGCGCTCACGCAGCGCCGCGCGCATCAGTGTCGTGGCGGCGTAGTCCCGCTTGCCCGAGCCTATCAAGAGAAACGATTGTAGCTTTTAGGCAATTCGAGTACCGCTAGCACTCGCCAAGACGGAATTCCATCGATCTTCCAAGACAGGCGCTCATGCCCACGAAGAATGTCTTCGACCGCTATCTCCTTGCGCTTCGCAAGACACCGATTGACGAAAAAACCGAGCATACCGATCGCGCGGCGCTTCAGGCTTTGTTGCAGGCAGTTGCCGACGATGCGGCTGAGGGTATCGCCGTCCAGCACGAGCCGAGGCGCGTGGCCGACAAGGGCGCTCCCGATTTCAAGATTACAACACGCGGACTCATTCTCGGTTACGTCGAAAACAAAGCCATTGGCGAAAATCTCGACAAGGTTTTGAAATCCGCTCAGATCAAGCGCTACAAGACTCTTTCCCAGAACATCGTTCTCACCGACTACCTGCATTTCGTCTGGATCAACAAAGATGGCGTTCAGCGCGAGACGCTGTGCCACGCGACCGACCTTGAAAACCCGAAGTTTCGCCTGAAAGAGGATCGCGTTGCCGCGGTCAGCAAGCTGCTGCAAGGTTTCTTCTCAACGGCGCCGGAAGGCATTGGGCGCTCGCAGCAACTCGCGCTGGCGCTTGCCGCGCGCAGCAAGCTGCTGCACGACTATTTAGGCGAAGAACTGATACGCCAGGAACGCGAGCACCAGGAGGGGAAACTTTTCGGGCTTTTCCAGGTCTTCCGCGATCAGATCTTCCATGAACTGACGATCACGGAGTTCGCCGACGCGTTCGCGCAAATGCTGGCCTACGGCCTGTTTCTCGCACGGCTCAATTCCGGCCAGGAGCCTGTAACACTGCACAATGCGCGGGAACATGTGCCGGGCTCGTTCCGGCTCATCCGTGAATTGGTCGACTTCCTTACCGAACTTACGAAGGACGAATACCGCGACGTCCGCTGGGTGGTCGAGGAGGTGCTGTCCATCGTCAACAATTTGGACCTGCCGGCTATTCAAGACGACCTGTCGTTCCGGCAGCGGAAGGCGATCAGCCGCAAGGTGCGCGGCGGTGAAGAAGAGCATCGCTTGTTCGAGCGTGACCCGTTTATCTATTTCTACGAAGATTTTCTGAAGGCCTATGATCCGGTTACGCGCAAGAGTCGTGGCGTCTATTACACTCCGCCGCCAGTTGTGAATTTTATCGTTCGCGCGGTGGACGATATTCTGAAGAAAGACTTTAGTATTCCGGATGGCTTGGCCGACAACAAGCGCGTGACAGTACTTGATTTTGCATGCGGCACCGGTACGTTTTTACTAGAGGTCTTTCAGCGCATTTTCGAAAATATCGGTGGGCCGCATGTTGGGCGAGCTGACTTGATCGTGCGAGAGCATTTTTTGCAACACATCTTCGGTTTTGAATATCTGATTGCGCCATACACTATCGCGCACCTGAAACTGTCGCAGTATCTCAAAGACCAAGATCATCAATTGAAGGCTGATGAACGCCTACAGGTATTTCTGACCAACACGCTGGAGCCAGTGGAGCCTCAGGCGAATTTCTTACTACCTGGAATCAGTGCGGAGGTCGAGGCGGCCCAAGAAGTTAAAGATCGCGAGATCCTTGTAATTGTTGGCAACCCGCCTTATTCAGGCGCCTCCAAAAACATGGGCGCGGCTGCGCAGAAATTAATTGAGCGGTACAAATACGTTGACGGTCAACACTTTGGAGAGCGCAAGCACTGGCTCCAAGATGACTATGTCAAATTTATCGCGTTCGCACAAAAGAAAATAGACGAAGTTACAGAAGGCGTCGTCGGGATCATTACGAACCATAATTACTTGGACGGCCCGACATTTAGAGGGATGCGTCAAAGTCTGTTGGCGACGTTCAACCGCATCTACGTTGTCGATCTTCACGGAAGCGCACAAAGAGTTGAAAATGTTCCACCTGGAACGACTGATCAAAATGTCTTCGATATCAAGCCTGGCGTAGCCATAGTGTTGCTGGTCAAGAGCAGCAGAATAGAAAGATCAGTCCAGCACATCGATCTCTGGGGAAGGAGAGAAGAAAAATATGAACGATTGGCGAACAGCTCGTTGACCGACCTCGAACTGCAGGAAATCAAGCCGCATACACCGAATTACTTTTTTGAGGTTGGCTCGACGACAAGCGATGTCGCGAACGGTCTGCGCCTCGACCACATATTTGTAATTAGTTCAACTGCCTTGCAGACTTCTCGAGATGAATTTGCGACCGCATATACTAGAGAGGCGTTGTTAGACAGGTTAGCAAATCTTAAGAATCCGAGTATTCCTGATAGCGAATTTCGTAATCTCTTGAAAAAGAAGAAGGGCAGCGAACTCCCCTCGGGGGATTCCGATTTCTGGACCTTAAAACAAGCTCGCAAAGAATTGAGAACACGCACTACAGTCGACATAATCCCACTTATGTATAGACCGTATGATGTTCGCTCTCTCATTTACGACGACTCTATCGTGCACCGCACGAAGCGCGAGGTGTCTGATCCAATGAGGCGAGAAAACGTATCCTTGCTTTTGCCTAGGCAACTTTCGTCGATGGAATATCGACACGCGTTCGCGACAAAGTACGTTTCAGAAATGTGTGTAGTCTCCAGTTCTACAAAGGAGCAGAATCGCGTGTTCCCGTTGTGGCGTTTCGTGGGAGAAAACGCTGTGCAGCACGAGAACTTCTCTGCCGACTTCCGTGCATTTCTCGACGCGCGGTATGAGCATCATTATAGTCCTGAAGAAATCTTTGGTTATATTTACGCTATTCTCCACTCACCAACATACCGTGCGCGCTACGCCGAGCATCTGCGAATTGATTTTCCACGTATGCCTTTTCCCACCTCGGCGGATGACTTTGAAGATCTTTCAGGCCTCGGATGGGCTCTAGTGCAGGCGCACCTGTTGCAAGAGTTGCCGCGCAAAAAGCTCGCCGCTTATCACGGCAAGGGCGACCACACGGTGGAAGCTGTAGCGTATTCTGCCGAAGAGCAGGCGATCTCGATCAACAAGTCCCAGTCATTCAAGCCGGTGCCGCCCGTCGTGTGGGAGTTTCACATCGGCGGTTACCGGGTCCTCGACAAGTACTTGAAGTCGCGCAAAGATCGGGTGCTATCTCTCGACGAAATCAACCACGTCGGCGCCATCGCCGACAGCTTGGCCTTCACCATTGAGCAGATGGCGAAAATCGACCAGGCCTACAAAACGGCCTTTGCAGAGCGGGGATAATTGCGAGGTAACGCTCGTTCGGCTCGGCGCATTGGCGCAAGATGCGCCCGATTCGTCACTCCGAGCGCAGTGGAACTCATGGCTTCTGCCGACCAGCCTGAAGGCAACGAACCGGAAATGCAAACCGACTTGTTCGGTGCAGACCCTGTTCCCGCCTATCGCCCCGACCCCGACAAGGTCCGATCTCGGTTGCACAGAATTCTCGCCGAAGCGCGGGCGGCGCAAAAGCTGCCGTGGGAACGCACCACGGTCTCGCTCTATCGCACCATTTTTCCGCAGATGACAAACTGGCTTCCCGAAGAGGAAGCCAAGCAATTGCGTTTCGAGTTCGATACCGAGATGGCGCGGCTGGAAGCCGCCTGAAAACGGGTTCAGAATGGGGCGCCCAACAGGAACGCGCCCCATGCCCGCCCCTGCCTCGAAGCCAGCCGTAACAGACGCCTCGCATTTCTATGAGGTCGAGCGCCGCAACGGCGAGCGGCCGTTGCGCCCCTGACATAGGGACCGCACCTCCCTTTGTGGTATATTCCCTGCAACACTTGCGACCGCACCCCCGGCGACCTGAGCCGACATGTCCGAGCCTGTGATCTTCACGATTTCCGCCGCATGGGACGATGAAGCCTCGGTGTGGAGCGGCCACTGCGACGACATTCCGGCAGCGGCCGACGCACCGACGCTGGACGAATTGCTGGCGAAAATTTCCGCGATGGCGCTCGACCTGTTGCCCGACAATCATCCCACCGTCGATCCGGCCTCGTTGTTCCTGCAAATCACGGCGCTGCGCGAAGCCGAGCCCGCGGCGGCGTGAATGGCGCCGCAATCGACCGCCCATTGCGCGATCTGTTGCACAAGGCAGGCTGTACACTGGTGCGGCAAGGCAAGGGCAGTCATGAGATCTGGTACAGCCCGATCACCAAGCGGAATTTCGCGCTCCCGGTCGGGATTCCGAGCCGGCACACGGCGCACGCCATTCTCCGACAGGCCGGACTGCCGAAGGCGTTTTGACAAATAGTGGAGGTGCCCATGCCCGCCCCTGCCCCCAAACAACCCGTAACCGACGCCTCGCATCTCTATGAGGTCGAGCGCCGCGCGCGCCACTGCGAGCGCCCGGGTTTTCGCATCACCGAAATCCAATTGTCGCCGACGCAGACCGTGCCGTGGCACACGCACTCACACGTCAGCGATACGTTCTACGTGCTGGAGGGCGAGATGCGCCTGTTTCTGCAAAACCCGAAGGAGGCGATCGCGCTTCTGCCGGGGCAGAGCCACGCGGTCGCGCCCGGCCGCCCGCATCTGGTGACCAATGCGGGCGCGCGCTCGATGACGTTCCTGGTGCTGCAGGGGGTCGGCGAATACGATTACGTGCCGCTGGTGTGAGCTGCGGCCGGCGCGCGGCGGCTATCTTTTTCTGAGCATGATCTTAATCCGAAAACCGGTTCCCACTTTTCCGGATCATGCTCTAGGCAAAGAACGCCGCGTAGATCACGACGAACGCCACGATCACGGCCGCGAGGCTGACCATCAGCACGACGTTGACGCCGTGCCCGGTTACGGCCTGACGCGCCTCGTTGGCGGTCTCGGTCACCGGGTGCGCGTCGGTCGAGGTCTTGGCGCCGGCCGTCGGGCTGTATTCGGGCGCGCGGTCGCCCTTGTTCCAGTCGGCTGGTGCGGCGGGTTGCGGCATGTGCCCATTCCTTGATTTGTCGAACCGGAACGGTCCGGCTCATCACAACGCGGGCTTTGGCGGGGAAGTTCCGGGGGCGGGCGGCGGCGGCGAAGTTCCGGGCGTGCCAAACAAGAAGCCGCCCCGGCCAGACTTCGGGAGGAATGTCTGACCGGGGCTGAATTTAAGGCGGCGTCGGGGACGGGGGGCACGGGGGTCGCCGCCTCGCCCTGACAACGGCGCGGCTACGGAGTCGTTCCGAAGAATCTTGGGGTCGCGGGCGATTTTTTTCAGCGCGGCGCGCGGCGGGGTGGCAGGCGAGTTCCGGCGGCTGATTTTGCTGCGGTTTTGGCGCCTTTGGGCCATTTGCCGGGCCAGGACACGATGTGATCGGTGAGTTTGTCCTCCGGCAGCGCGTCCTCGTCGGCATAAACGCGCGCGCGCACCGAGACGCCGGCCGCGTGCACGGTTTGCGGGTCGCCGGACAGGAGAGGATGCCACCAGTAGAGGTCGCCGCCGTTCGCCAGCAAGCGGTAGGCGCAGGTCGGCGGCAGCCAGTTCAGCCCGGCGAGGTTTTGCGGGGTGAGCCGCACGCAATCGTGCACGCGCGCGGTGCGGTTGTCATAATCGCGGCAGCGGCAGGTTTCGCCATCGAGCAGCCGGCATCCAATATCCGTGAAATGGATCTTGCCGTCGTCCTCGTCCTCGAGCTTGACCAGGCAGCACCGCCCGCACCCGTCGCACAGGGACTCCCACTCGGAGTCCGTCATTTGCGCGAGGGACTTGGTTTTCCAGAACGGCGGCGCGTCGGCCATAGGGCTCAATACGCCCGGCCGCGGGCTGGCGCGAGCAGGAAATATGGCAACGCCGCACGGGCCACCGATTTACCGCATTGGCGCGGACAATGTGACCGGCTGGGCGTTCGCGTCCACCGCGCCGCGGACCATCGGGTTTGCCTTCACCCTGTTGCGTTTCTGCCATTGGCGCGGGGGCGGGAACGGGCTACAGGTGAACAAATTGACAGGGTCGGCGGATTCGGGGCGCTCCGCCGGTCCCGCTTGCGTTGTGCCGGAGAATTTCGTTGCGCGACCTCAACAGCCCAGAGTTCAAGCCGAAGCTCAAGCGCTTCCTGCTCGACTTCGACTCGCGCCTCGACTCAACCGTGTTCCATGCGGCGCGCTGGCTGCGCGAATATTACGAGCGCTTCTCTGCGTTCATGGACCGGTTCCATGTCGCCGGCTGGCGCCGCTGGGCGATCGTCGAGCCGCTGTCGGAGGGCGCGACGCTGGGCCTGGGCGGCCTCATCGTCATGCTGGCGCTCGCGGTGCCGGCGTTCCGCGAAACCTCGGACGAGGACTGGCTGAAGAAGTCCGAACTCGCCGTCACCTTCCTCGACCGCTTCGGCAACGAGGTGGGTTCTCGTGGGATCCGGCACAACGACGCGATCCCGCTGGAGGATTATCCGGATCACCTGATCAAGGCGGCGCTCGCGACCGAGGACCGCCGCTTCTACGACCATTTCGGCATCGATCCGTCCGGCCTCGTGCGCGCGCTCACCGCCAATGCGCGCGCCGGCGGCGTGGTGCAGGGCGGCTCCTCGATCACGCAGCAGCTCGCCAAGAACCTGTTCCTGAACAACGAACGTACCATCGAGCGCAAGGTGAAGGAGGCATTCCTCGCGATCTGGCTCGAGACGCGGCTGACCAAGAACGAAATCCTGAAGCTCTATCTCGACCGCGCCTATATGGGCGGCGGCGCGTTCGGCGTGGATGCGGCCGCGCAGTACTATTTCAACAAGTCGGCGCGCGACGTGAATCTCAGCGAAGCCGCGATGTTGGCCGGACTTTTTAAAGCGCCGACGCGCTTCGCGCCGCACGTGAACTTGCCAGCCGCAAGAGCCCGCGCCAACGTGGTTTTGGACAATCTGGTCGAAGCCGGAATGATGACCGAGGGCCAGGTGTTCGGCGCGCGGCGCAATCCCGCAACCGCCCTCGATCGACGTGATGAACGCGTCGCAAACTATTATCTCGACTACGCTTTCGACGAAATGAAAAAGCTGGTCGCGACGTTCCCGAAGTCCCTGCATGAGCGCGTGTTCGTCGTGCGCACCGGCCTCGATGTGAACCTGCAGCGCGAGTCCGAGAACGCGGTCGAGTCGATGATCCGCCAGTACGGCAACGACTACAAGGCGCGCCAAGCCGCCGCCGTCGTGCTCGATCTCGATGGCGCGATCCGTGCGATGGTCGGCGGACGCGACTACGGCCAAAGCCAGTTTAACCGCGCGACCGATGCGTTGCGCCAGCCCGGCTCGTCGTTCAAGCCGTACGTGTACGCGACCGCGCTGTCGAACGGCTTCAAGCCGACCTCGATCGTGGTGGACGCGCCGATCTGTCTCGGCAACTGGTGCCCGCAAAATTATTCGCACTCGTTCTCGGGCTCGGTGACCATCACGCAGGCGCTGGTGCGCTCGATCAATACCATCCCGGTGCGTCTCTCGGTCTCGCTCGGCGACGGCAATCCGAAGGTCGGCCGCGCGAAGATCATTCAGATGGCGCAAAAGATGGGGCTGCGCACGCCCCTGCCCGACTCGTCATCGTTGCCGATCGGCGCCGCCGAGGTGACCGTTCTCGATCACACCGCCGGCTACACGGCGTTCCCCAATCTCGGCAAGGCATCTCCCCCGCACGCCATTGTGGAAGTGCGTGGCGGCAATGGCGAGGTTGTGTGGCGCTTCGATCGCGACGGCAAGAAGCCCGAGCAGGTGCTGCGCCCGCAAGTCGCGCTCGACATGAACATGATCATGAACAAGGTGGTGGAAGAAGGCACCGGCAAGCGCGCCATCCTGGAAGGCGTGAAGGCCGCGGGAAAAACCGGCACCACCAACGCCTATCGCGACGCCTGGTTCGTCGGTTACACAGGGAATTATGTGTGCGGCGTGTGGTTCGGCAATGACGATTACGCGCCCACCAACCGCATGACCGGTGGGTCGCTGCCCGCGATGACATGGCGGCAGATCATGGCCTACGCGCATCAGGGCATCGAAGTGAAGAACATCCCGGGCGTGCCGGCCGGTCCGACGCCGCCGGCGCCGCAGATTGCCGCTGCGTCTCCCGGGGGCGCGGAGCCGACGGTGCGTCCTACCATGCTGAGCAGGCGCTCGATCGATGTGCTGCTGCGCGTCGAGCGCATGATGGAAAACGCAACGCGCGCGCTCGCCGACGCGTCCGCTTCGCAGAAGGGCGCGGCGCTTCCCGCTCCCGACACCGTCGCATCGGCTACCAGCGGCGCACGCGGCAATTGATGCCGGCGAAGGCTTAAGCGATGCGCCTGCTGATCGGATTTCTGTTCTCCTTCGCGGTCGCCGCGGCCTTCGGCCTCGGCCTGACGCAATTCGCCCTGACGCGCGGCACGGCGTTCGGCGCAATCACCATCGGTGCATGGACGGCATGGCCGAAGACCGGAACCTCCGACATCGACCCTTACGCGCGTGCCGCCATCGCACGCAGCGGCGAACTACCGATCGGCTCAGGTGACGGCGTTGCGTTCTTTGCATCCTCCGATGATACGGGCCGCGTGCTCGACGGCCGCTGCATAGTCACGATTGCGGGTACGACACCGGCGGCGCGTTTCTGGACGATCACGCTTTACGATCTCGATGGGCGTCTCATCCCCAACGCGGCGGACCGCTACGGTTTCACCAGCCAGGAAATCGCCCGCCGTGCCGATGGCACATTTGAGATCCTCGTCGCCCCGCGCGCACGACCGGGCAACTGGCTGCCGACCGGCGGTATCGACCGTTACGTTGTCGTGCTGCGCCTCTACGACACGCCGGTCGGCGTCGCGACGCGGACCGCGAAGGATGCACCCATGCCTGCCGTGGCAGCTGCGGGGTGCGCATGATCCGCTGGCTGCTATGGCTGCTCGGAGGGCTGCTGCTCGGCGGCATCGTGCATCTGGCGACGGTGCTGCTGCTGCCACGTACCGCGACGCAGGACGCCTACACTCGGCTTTCCGCCACGGCGCCGGCGAACAACATCATGCCCCTGCCCGCCCCGACGCCCGACGATGCCGTGCTGCCGTTCATGGACCCGGCGTTCGCCACGGCGGTCTGCCGCTACGACCTCGCGGCCGGTCCGCTCAAGCTGCGCGTGCCGGTCAGCCAGGCCTATACGTCGGTCTCGTTCTATGCGCGCAGCGGCATCGCCTATTACGCCATCAACGATCGCGCGGCCGGCCGGCGTATCATCGAGCTCGATCTGATGACGCCCGAACAACGTGCCGAAATTCCCGACGACGACGAAATCACCGCCGCCGACCGGCTGATCGTGGAATCCCCCACTCCCACCGGCCTGATCCTGGTCCGCACGTTCGGTCCCGAGCCCGGACTGATGCCGATGGCGCGACGCGCGCTCGTCGCCGCGCAATGCGGCACGCAAGGCTGAAACGAGTGCCCGCTATTTCGTGACGAGCGGCGCGGCGGCGAACTCGGCACCCGCGCAGCGCGCCAGCACCGGCTCGGCCGCAACCACGATCGCCTGGAAGCGTGTCAGCGCACGCTCCACCTCCACGGCGCGCCCGGACGGCACCGCGATGACAAGCCGTTCGAGCGCATAGCGATACGACGCAAGCCGCCAGTGCAGCGCGCGGTGCACCCAGGCGGTCACCATGCGGTTTTCCCGGATGCGGCCATACGCATTCCCAATCTCGCCTTCCGAGAGCTCGCTCACATACGCGAGACTGCGCTCACGCTTGAGATCGAGATCGGCGACCGCGCAGGCAACGGCGACGAACGGCCCGACCAGCCTGCCGTCGCTGTCCATGTCCTCCACCAGCCGGTTGTATGACGAGGCTTCCGAACGCGCGAGCGTCCACAGCAGCATGCGTGCATATTCGGTGTGGTCGTACGAGGTCATGCTCGGCGGGAACAGGTGCGCGATCCCAAATCCCGCGATGGTGATGTTCCAGTTCCCGCGCGGCTCGTTCGGCCGGATCAGCACATAGGAGCGATCGCGCAATTCCTCTTCAAGGTTGGTCAGCGGATAGCTCGAATAGCCGGCGACCGGGCCCTTCCAGAATTGCTGCGGAATCAGGCCTTCGAGCAACGAAGGCTTTGGCCGTCCGAAGTCGCCGGCCTGTACGGTCGCCGGCGCCACAATCGCGAGAGCGATGCAGAAGGCCAGCCGACGAAAACTCATGATCTAGCGCTTGCGACGCTTGCCGCGTGGCGAGGACGAGTTCGGCTCGAGACCATCGGAATTGTCTCCGTGCCGCTCAACGCGGATCACCGGCAGAATGATGACGCTGCTGCCGTCATCGCGCGCCTCGATCAGTCCGGATCCGACGGAGCAACGGTCCGCCGGGAATGCGATCACAATCCCCATGTCCCCCCTCCCCCGGCCAACGCCTGCTCGCCGGATCGGTTCAGGCATGGATTAAGTGGCCGACAAGGTTAACGCTCCGCTAACGGGACGGCGCTACGCTGGTCCGGATGAATTCTTATCGCGCGTGCGGATTGGGAGGCGGTTGTGTCTGCGATGTTTCCGAGACTGGATGGGCTCGACAGCCTGGCGCGGCGCGACGGCGTCGACATCCGCCCGACGCTCGTGCGCGTGCTCACCGATCTCTACGTGCAAAAGCCAACGCACAGCGCCGAGGAAGAGCGTCACTACACCGAGCTGGCGCTCCGGCTGATCGACTCGGTCGACCTTGCAACGCGCGTCACCATCGCAAAGAAAATCGCCGCTTATGCGGGCGCCCCACCTGCGGTCGCGCGGCGGCTCGCGCGCGACGTGATCGACGTCGCCGAGCCGATCCTGCGGAATTCCCGGGTCCTCACCGCCGCCGAGATCGATGCCGTTGTGCGCGACTTCGGCACCAGTCACGCCGCGATCATCGCCGAGCGGCGTGAATCCGGTCCGGCGACCGCCGCGCCCACCGGCCGGCAACCAGCCGCGGTCGCGCCGCCGGTACACTGTCCGCGTCATGATGCGGAGCTCGGACTTGCCGACCTGTTCTTCTCGGCCGAACCCGCCGAGCGCCGCATTCTGCTGATGAGCCTCGGCTCGGTCGAAGCCGAAACCCCGCAGGCCGTGCAGCCGGTCGAGACCAATCGCGCGCTCGAAGCCGCGGCGCTCGGGCGCGACCCGGCGGGCTTCACCAAGCTGTTGGAGAGCGCACTCGGCCTGACGCATGAGCAGGCCGAGCGCATTGTCGCGGATCCATCGGGCGAACCGCTGCTGATCGCCGCGAAAGCGCTGGCGATGCCGTCCGTCGCGCTGCAACGCATCCTGATGTTCATCGATCCGGCGATCGGCGAATCCGTGCAGCGCGTGTTCGATCTCGCCGGGCTCTATGAGCGGATCAGCGCGGATGCCGCCCACAAGATCGTCGCCAGCCTGCGCGGGCGCGAACCGGTGCGGACGCGCCGGCCCGCACACAAGCCGATGTACTACGACGAC
>JAXDOA010000269.1:0-5139 GCA_034669125.1 Hyphomicrobiales bacterium | reverse complement strand
CTGCACGGCGTGCCGATGACCATCAAGGAGAGTTTCCAGGTGGCAGGCTCGCCGACGACCTGGGGCGCGCCCGCCATGAAGGACAACGTGACCGACACGACCGCGGTCGCGGCGGGGAACATGATCGACGCCGGCGTCACGCTGTTCGGCAAGTGCAACGTGCCGCTGATGCTTGCCGACTGGCAGAGCTACAATGCCGTCTACGGCATGACCCGCAATCCGTGCGACCTCGATCGAACGCCGGGGGGCTCGTCCGGCGGTTCGGCGGTCGCGTTGGCAGCGGGCCTGACCGGCATCGAGGCGGGCAGCGACATCGGCTCGTCGATCCGTAACCCGGCGCATTATTGCGGTGTGTTCGGCCACAAGCCAACCTATGGGCTGGTCACTCCGCGCGGGCAGGCGTTGCCCGGCGTAGTCGCGCCCGCGGATATTTCCGTGCTGGGACCGCTGGCGCGCTCGGCGAAAGATCTCGATGTGGCACTGGATATCATGGCCGGGCCCGATCCGGACGACGGCGGCTATTTCAAAGCTGCGCTGCCGAAGTGCGACAAGACTTCGCTCAAGCAATTCCGCGTCGCCGTGAAGCTCACCGATAAGGCGAGCGACGTCGATCACGAATACGCGGACCAACTGCAGGGGCTGGTCGACAAGCTCGCGAAAGCCGGCGCGAAGGTGAAAGAGGCCGAGCCCGACCTCGACACGGCGCGGCTGCACGACATCTACGTCCGCCTGCTGCGCGCCGCGACCTCGGCGCGCATGCCGGATTCCGACATCGAGGACTGGAAACAGGAGCTTGGCCGCGACCCGAACGAATATCTCGCGCAATCGGTCGATGGCGTGACGATGACCCACCGGCGCTGGCTCCAGCTCAACAACGAGCGTCACCAGATGCGGCTCAAGTTCAACGCGTTCTTCAAGGACTACGACATCTTGCTTTGTCCGGTCGCCGCATCGGCGGCGTTTCCGCACGACCACGAGCACGAGGGCAAGCGCTGGCGGCGCCGCATCACGGTGAACAACAAGCGCGTATCGCCGACGGACCAGCTGTTCTGGGCCGGTTATTCGGGCGTGGTCTATCTGCCTTCGACGGTCGGGCCGTCCGGCATCACGCCGTCAGGGCTGCCGACTGGCTATCAGGCGGTCGCGCGCCAAGGCCACGACAAGACCTCGATTGCGTTCGCCCGGCTGGTGGAGGAGGCCTTCGGCGGTTTCGAGCCTCCTCCGGGCTATGCCTAGATCGGCCGCGTCACCACGCGGCCGAACCGCAGCGGCGGCGCGAACTCGTCGTCGCGATGCTTGCCGCCGGCAGCAGCAGCGAACCATGCGGCAGCAGCAGCAGCGGCGAGCGCAGCAGCAGAAGCGAAGCCGAGAATGACCGCGGTGCGTCGCGCCTGCGAGGCCGAGTTACGCGCTTCGGCAAGCACCTGGACCACGCGGCGCTCGGCATCCGCCGCCGGCAAGCCTGTCGCGCCCGCGACGACACGGTTGAGATGGGCACGATCCTCGGATGGCAATTCCTGCCGTCCGATGCCCTTCGTCAGGATGCGGCTCGCCTCGGCCCGGACGTCGGCGGCGACCGGCTCCAACCGCCGTTCCGAACGGAACAGACGGTCGAGTTCGTAGGCGAGGAAACCCGGCGCCCCGGCGGTCTCGCGCGGCGAGGAGGTAGCGGTATTAGCCGCGGTCAACGTACTGGCGGTCGCCCACAGCAAGGCCGCACCGAGAACAACGCCAAGCGCCCAGACCAGGAGGCCGTGCGCGCCGTCCCGGAATTCGACTTCATCTGGAGACGCTCTCCAGCTTGAGCGCACCCGGCCGACCAGATAGCCGCGGAGGGCAAAAGCGCCGACCGTCACCACGATGATCCAGACGCCGGAAAGGATTGCCAGCCAGACCGAGGTATCGCGCCAGGTCGGCGACGGCGAGGCAATCATCAGGCCGACGGCCGACGCGAAGGTCATCAGTACGAACGACACCGCGGCGGCAACCAAGGCGCCGGCAAATACCGGACCCCAATGGATGTAGGACAGAGGGCCGCCCGGGGTGGCGACTGGACCGGCCGCAGCCGGTTCGCGGTACGTTGGGACGTCCACCATGGCGGGTCCCTTACCGAAGACCGAGGAAAGACAGGATAAACATGATGACCACGATCAAACCGACGAGATAGATGATGCCGTTCATGGGGATGCTCCTCCAGCCGGTGCTCCAGGGGCCGGCGCCCATGCGCACGCAACCGGGCGAGGCGGGAAAAGTTCCACGCAGCCGTCAAAGGGGGAAAATCGCCACGGCCGACAGGCGCGCAATCCACCGGAGTCTTGTCCCGACCATTTGAATGTCCGGAGGCGCGTGATATCCACCCCCGGAATTCTAAGGAAAACGCAATGACCCCACCGGCCGCCGCACTGCGCGAACCCGAAAACCGGCCGCAGAGCCGCGCCGAGCACGACCGCATGGCGAATGCCATCCGGGCGCTCGCCATGGACGCGGTGGAGCAGGCCAAATCCGGTCATCCTGGGCTGCCGATGGGGGCGGCCGACATCGCGACGGTTCTGTTCACGCAATTCCTGAAATTCGATGCCGCCGACCCGAAATGGCCGGACCGCGACCGCTTTGTGCTCTCCGCGGGCCACGGCTCGATGCTGGTCTATGCGCTGCTCTATCTCACCGGCTACGAGGCGATGACGATCGAGGAGATCAAGCGTTTCCGCCAGCTTGGCTCGCTCACGCCCGGTCACCCCGAAAACTTCATCACGCCTGGCGTCGAGACCACCACGGGCCCGCTCGGACAGGGGCTTGGCAACGCGGTCGGCATGGCGATCGCGGAGCGGCATCTCGCCGCCGAGTTCGGCGACGTCGTCGATCACCGCACTTACGTGCTCGCCTCGGACGGCGACCTGATGGAAGGCATCAGCCAGGAGGCGATCGCGCTCGCCGGCCACCTGAAGCTCAATCGCCTGACCGTGCTGTTCGACGACAACGGCATCTCGATCGATGGCCCGCTCTCGCTGGCCGACTCGGTCGATCAGGTGAAGCGCTTCGAGGCCGCCGGCTGGAATGCGAGCCGCATCGACGGCCACGACCCGGACGCCATCGCGCGTGCGCTGGAGGCGGCCCAGACATCCGACAAGCCGACGATGATCGCGTGCCGTACCACCATCGGCTTCGGCGCGCCGACCAAGGCAGGTACCGCAGGCTCGCACGGCTCGCCGCTCGGCGCCGACGAGATCAAGGGCGCGCGCGAGAAGCTCGGCTGGAGTTCGCCGGCGTTCGAGGTGCCCGCGGACATCCTGCAAAGCTGGCGCGCCGCCGGGCAGCGCGGAAAGTCCGCCCGCAGGGCTTGGGAGGAGCGGCTCGCCGCGCTTCCCGTGGAGCGGCGCGGCGAATTCGCGCGCCGCATTAATGGCGACCTTCCGCTCGGCCTCTCCGACGTGGTGCGCGGCTTCAAGCAGGAGCTCGCCAAGGCGCCGAAGGAGATCGCGACCCGCATCGCCTCGCAGAACGCGCTCGAAGCGCTGACCGCCGCGGTGCCCGAAATGGCCGGCGGCTCGGCCGACCTCACCGGCTCGAACAACACGCGCCCGAAGGGCATGAAGGCGATGTCGGCTGCGGATTATTCCGGCCGCTTCATCCATTACGGCGTGCGCGAGCACGGCATGGCGGCGGCGATGAACGGCATGGCGCTGCATCGCGGCATCATTCCGTATTCGGGAACGTTCCTGGTGTTCGCCGACTATTGCCGTCCTTCGATCCGGCTCGCCGCACTGATGGGCGAGCGCGTGATCCATGTGATGACGCATGACTCCATCGGGCTCGGCGAGGACGGGCCGACGCACCAGCCGGTCGAGCATCTCGCGGCGCTGCGCGCGATTCCCGATTTGCTGGTGTTCCGCCCGTGCGACACGGTCGAGACGATCGAGTGCTGGCAGCTTGCGCTTGAAAACAAGAGCGGCCCGAGCGTGCTCGCGCTGACGCGGCAGAACCTGCCGCAACTGCGCAAGGAGTATGTCACGCGCAACCTGTGTGCTGGCGGCGCCTACGAGATTGCCTCGTCAATCGCCGGCCAGGCGCGGGTGTCGATCTTCGCCACCGGGTCGGAGGTCGCCATTGCGGTCGAGGCCAAGAAGCTGCTCGACGCACAAGGCGTGCTGACGCGCGTCGTCTCGGTGCCGAGCTTCGAACTGTTCGCCGCAAGCGATGCGGCGGCGCGCCGCACGCTGATCGGCGACGCCGCCGTCAACGTCGCGGTCGAGGCCGGCGTGCGGCAGGGCTGGGACGCGATCATCGGCTCCGACGGCGTGTTCGTCGGCATGAACGGCTTCGGCGCGAGCGCGCCCTACAAGGACCTTTACCGCCACTTCGGCATTACGCCCGAGAAGGTCGCCGAGGCGGCGTTGAGCAAGCTCGGCAGTGAGCTAACAAGCGGCCACGAATTCCACCGTCATGCCCGGCCTTGAGCCGGGCATCCACGTCTTCCTTAGCTTATATGAGCCAAGACGTGGATGGCCGGGACAAGCCCGGCCATGACGAAGTTGAAATTGGGGTGAGGAGAACGAGAAATGACCGTCCGGGTCGCCATCAACGGGTTTGGCCGCATCGGCCGCAATATCCTGCGCGCCATCGCCGAGTCCGGCCGCCGGGATATCGAGGTCGTGGCGCTGAACGATCTAGGGCCCGTCGAGACCAATGCGCACCTGCTGCGCTACGACTCGGTGCACGGCCGCTTCCCGGGCACCGTCACGGTCGAGGGCGACTCGATCAGTCTCGGCAACGGCAAGATCAAGGTGTGCGCCGAACGCGACCCTTCGAAGCTGCCGTGGAAGGACATGGGCGTCGATATCGCGCTCGAATGCACCGGGCTTTTCACGTCCAAGGACAAGGCCTCGGCGCATCTGACCGCCGGGGCGAAACGCGTGCTCGTCTCGGCGCCCGCCGACAATGCAGACGCAACGATCGTTTACGGCATCAACGACGACACGCTGACGAAAGATCACAAGGTGGTCTCGAACGGCTCGTGCACCACCAACTGCCTCGCGCCGATGGCGAAGATCATGAACGAGGCGTTCGGGATCGAGTCAGGCTTCATGACGACGATTCATTCATATACCGGCGACCAGCCGACCCTCGACACCATGCACAAGG
>JAXDOA010000268.1:0-5586 GCA_034669125.1 Hyphomicrobiales bacterium | reverse complement strand
CGTCGATCCCGGCGTCGGCGGCGAGCACTGCGTCCTCGTGCGCCAGAATGCCCTTGAGCACGATTTTCATTTTTGTCCTGTCGCGCAGGCGCTTCAAAAAATCCCAGGTCATGTTCGACGACTGGGTGTGCGTCAGTCCGGAAATGTCGAGATCCCGGTACATCGCGCGGCGCTTCAGGTTAGTCGCGAGGCTGCCGCGCTCGTGGCAGCCGTTGCAGTCGCGCGTGTCGGTCGGGATCAGGCGGAACAGCGTTTCCTGATTGCGCCCGCCGGATCGATCCACCGTGACGGCGACCGCGAGGCAGCCGGCGTTCTCGGCGCGCTGCACCATCGCTTTCGCGACCTCCCACTTGTTGGTGGCGTAGAGCTGGTACCAGAGCGGCGCGCCGCGCGCCGCGGTGACCTCTTCGACGCCAGTGTTGGTCGCGGTCGAGAGAATCTGCAAATGGTTGCCGGCCTTCGCGGCTTTTGCGACGCCGATTTCGCCGTCGGCATGGAATGATTGGTTGCCGCCGACCGGCGCGATGATGATCGGCGAGTCGTATTTCACGCCGAGGATGTCGGTGGTCATGTCGACCTTGCTGACGTCGACAAGGCGGCGCGGCCGCAGCTGGAATTTGAGAAATCCCTCGCGATTGGCGCGCAGCGTGACTTCATCGTCGATGCCGGAGGCCATGTAGCCGAAATGCGCGGGGGGAATATTGACGCGCGCGGCCGGTTCGAAGTCGAACACGTTGATCGCGTCCTTCGGGCTCTTGATGAGAGTGTCGGCGCGCAGCGGCGCCCACATGATGGGATCGGGCAGCTTCACGCCCGCGGCCGGGCCTTCGGCGAATGCGGGCCACGCGCCCGCGAGCAGCGGACTTGCGGACAGGTATTGCAGGAATTGGCGGCGGCTTGCGGCTTGATCGACGAGCGGCATGACATCCTCCCCCGCGGACAATGCCGGAAGGATAGGCCAATGCGTCATGCGGTGCGAGGCGCCCAAACGAATGGCGACCCTGACCGAAATCAGGGCCGCCTGAGGTGCCGTTGCCGCAAACGGGGGTATAATACGCGGCGTCAGCCTACCTTACTGCTTCGGTGCCGGCGGGGTCGCCGGAGCCGGCGTACCCATCGGACGAGTCGCTGGCTGGTTGCTGCTGCTCACCGGGCGCGGCGCATGATACGGCTCGAACGCCGGGGCGGCCTTCAACTCGTCCTTGGTCATCGAGAGACGAAGCTTGAAGTCCGTCGCATCCTTGCCGGGGACGGCCTGGAACGATGCCGGGTCAAGCGCGACGTCCTTCGCGCCGATCCCGAGGAAGCCGCCGACGCCGACGATGTAGGCGAGAACCTTCTTGTCCTTGTCGAACAGGATGTCGCTGACATCGCCGATCTTCTTGTCATCGGCGCCGATTACGTCGGTGCCCTTGAACTTTGACGCAAGCCACTGGTCGGGCGTCTGCGTGGTGACGAACTTCGCCGCACCAGAGCTGGCGCTCGGAGCCGGCGTCGCCGGAACAGCGGCGGCCGGCGGGGACGAACTGGACGGTGACGTTGTCTGCGCCATCGCGCTGGTCAACGCCAAGGCACTCACGGCCGCAGCGGCCATGATTTTGCTGAGCATGTCTGCCTCCTAGGGAGTGTTTCCAAAAGCAATTGGGAACGCCGGCACAGCGCCGGCCTTCAGCAATGAGAACGCTTAAATTGCGTTCGTGTTCCGCAAGGTTCCGCGAATCACGAATGACGAATGGAACTTGGTGTGCGGTGCAGTCGTGGCTGCGTCAGGCTTTCGCGTCAATCAGCCGCTTCACGGCGGCGACGAACTCGACAGCGCGGCCGACGTAGTCGGCTGCCTCCGCCTCCGTGGTTTTTGGGACTGCTTCGTAGTCGATGTCCAGACGCACATTGAGCCCGCGGGACAAAGCCGCACCGATGCGCTCGTCCAGACGTCCTGTTTTGATCGCCAGATCCGACAATAGTGTCACGGCTCCCTTGTGCGTTTTTGGCGCAGTATTGCGCTCCTCGAATATGAGCGCCCGCGCGGTGCGCAGCACAGCTTGATATGCCTCGCGCGCACCAGGTTTAGCGAATCCTGCCTTCAGCAGCGCTTGCGCGGTGGCAAGGCTCGCATCAGCGCTTTCAAGCAGCACTTTCGTCTCGGGTTTCATCGGTCCCTCGTCGGGCGCGATCGGCGGCGCAACCACCGTTGGCCAGTCGAATCCCGGCAGTGGCACGGCCTCGTTGCGGATGTTGAACATCAGGGTGGTGCGCGCGGCGAGACCGTCCGGCGCGAATGGCCAGAACTGTAGCGTCCAGGCTTCCTCGCCAAGCCGCTTGCGCGCGCCTGCAAGCACCTCGCGGTCTTTCTCGCGGTCGAGATCGTTCAGGAAGACCGCCACATCGTAGTCGGAGTCGGCCCGGTAATCGCCGCGTGCGCGCGAACCGAACAGCAGCGCGGACACAAGCCGCGCGCCGAACGTCTCGCGCAGCGCGTCTGCAATGCGGGCGAGCTTCGGGTCGTCGCGCAGTCCTGCGGTCGGTCGGGCAGCGGGCGCACTCATCGAGGTCTCTCCCGGCTGCAGGGTAGCAGAAAACGGCCTCCCGAACGTGCGCCCAGCTGAAGTCCAGGCACGATTTGGCAACCATTCCTTAAGTTTATCGTCCGTTAATCAAGCTGAGGGGCGTGCGCCGCGGAAAACGGCGCGCGCGGGTGCTCGCTTGATTGACGACCATAAGGTCCCATGATATCCCAAAAATTCCCAGTCGTAGCCGAGGCTGGAGGCAGGAGCAGCGCCAGCGCGCTCCCGCCAGCCGCGGCGCACCGGGAGTTTTCCGCCAACTCCTTTGGCGGAAGGGGGAATTTCGCGGGGCATGGACCGTTTCGTCTCCAATTTCACGTTGCGCCTGGACGCGAAGGGCCGCGTCTCGATCCCGGCATCCTTTCGTGCGGTGCTCGCCCGCGACGGCCACGATGGCCTTTATTGCTACCCGGCGCTGGACCAGCCGGCGGTGGATGCCGGCGGCAACGCGCTGCTCGCCGAGATCGAAGCTCTGATCACGAGCTATCCGCCCTATTCGGACGAACGCGACGCCTTCACGCTCTCGCTCTACGGCACGAGCGAGACGGTCAAGCTCGACGGCGAGGGCAGGGTGATCCTCTCCGAGGCGCTCAAGAGCCATGCGGGAATCACCGAGGCGATTGCGTTCGTCGGCCTCGGCCACAAGTTTCAGATCTGGGAGCCCGGACGCTTCCGCGCGCAGCTCGCGGAGGCCACCGGGACGGTGCGCGCGTTGAAGAAGCAACTGGGCTCCCGGGTGGCGGCGCACGAAGCGCAAAAAGCACGGGAATGATGATGGGCAGCGGCAGCAACTCTGCCGCTGGCGGACCAGCCCGTCATGTTCCCGTGCTTGCCCGCCAAGTGTTGGAACACTTGGCGCCGCGCGATGGCGGCGTCTATGTCGACGGCACGTTCGGCGCGGGCGGGCACACGCGCGGTATCCTGGATGTTCCCGGCACGCGCGTCATCGGCATCGATCGCGACCGCAATGCGGTGGCGGAGGGCTTTGGACTGGTCGAGCAGACGCAAGGCCGGCTCACATTGGTCGAAGACCGCTTCTCCAATCTCGAACATGCCGCGCAGAGTCTCAGCCATGGCGCGGTCGACGGCATCCTGCTCGATCTTGGCGTCTCGTCGATGCAATTGGACGAAGCGGAGCGCGGATTTTCGTTCCGCAATGACGGTCCGCTCGACATGCGCATGGGCAGCGAGGGTTTTAGCGCCGCCGATCTCGTCAACGCCGCCTCCGACCGCGATCTTGCCGCCATCATCGCCACGCTCGGGGAGGAGCGTTTCGCGCGGCCGATCGCGCGGGCGATCGTGAAGGCGCGCGACGAACAACCGATCGCGACCACGCGCGCGCTCACCCAAGTCATCGGCACGGTGTTGCGCCAGCGGCCGGGTGAAATCCACCCGTCGACGCGCACCTTCCAGGCGCTGCGCATGTTCGTGAACGACGAACTGGGTGAACTTGCCGAGGCGCTGGCGGCGGCCGAACGCATGCTCAAACCCGGCGGGCGGCTGGTGGTGATCTCGTTCCACTCGCTGGAAGATCGTATCGTGAAGACCTTCCTCGCCGAGCGCGGCCGCGTGAGCGCGGGCTCGCGCCATCAGCCCGAAGTCGCGAAGGCGCCACCGAGCTTCGGCATCCTGACGCGCAAGCCGGCGATCGCCGACGACGACGAGGTGAGCCGCAATCCCCGCGCGCGCTCCGCCAAGCTGCGCGCCGCGGAGCGCACTGCCGCCGCGCCGATGGCCGGCGATCTCGCGCATCTGCTGCCGCGTCTGCCCTCGCTCGACGACGTGGTGCGAGGCCGCTCATGATCTGGCGCCTCCTGCATATCGTGGTGCTCGGCGCGCTCGTGCTCGCGGCGGCCGACGTCTACAAGATCAAATATGAATCCACGCTGCAGGCCGAGCGCGTCGCAAAACTGCGCGGCGAAGTGCGCCGCGAGCAGGACACGATCGCGCAACTGCGCGCCGAGTGGAGCAGGCTCGACCGTCCCGACCGCATCCAGGAACTGGCGCAGCGCCACCTGACGCTCAAGCCGCTGGAGGTCCGGCAATACGACACGCTCGACCGCTTGCCGGAGCGACCGGTGGAACTGGTGCCGCCTGGCACGACCGATCCGATCGGCGCCATCATCGAAACGCTGGCCGATCCCGATGCGTTGACTGGCAGCCTGCCCGACGCGGCGGAGCGCAAGCCGCAATGACCGACACCGCTCCCGTCGCCGACACGCCCGAGACCATTGCGATGGCGCATCCAGCGCCGGTCGAGCCGTTGCGCCGGCGGATCTTGCGCGCGCTGCTCTACGGAAAGGCCGACCGCCACGCCAAGGCGCGCGGCCGGATCGGTCTCGCGATCATCGCGTTCACGGCGATCTACGGCATCATCGCGGGCCGTCTGGTGCTTTACGCGGTGACGCCCGAGAGCCACGGCGTCGGCCGCGCCAGCGCGACGGATGCGGTCGCCACTGCGCGCCCCGATATCGTCGATCGCAGAGGCGAGATCCTCGCGACCGACGTACGGATGCCTTCGCTGTTCGGCGAGCCGAAGCGGCTGATCGACGTGGACGAGGCGGTCGAACTGCTCACCGCCGTGATGCCGGATCTCGATGCCAAGGAAGTGCGCGAGCGCCTCGGCAACAGGAAACGCGGCTTTGCCTGGCTCAAGCGCGAGATCACGCCGAAGCAGCAGCAGGAAGTCCACAAGCTCGGCGTCCCTGGTCTCGGCTTTCTCACCGAGAACAAGCGCACTTATCCGAACGGCGCCGAGGTCGCGCACCTGATCGGCCTCGTCAACATCGACAACCAGGGCATCGCCGGTATCGAGAAGTGGCTCGACGGCAACGGGCTCGCGGCGCTGCATGCCGCAGGGCTTGCGACCGACCGGCTGCAGGAGCCGGTGCAGCTCGCGGTCGATCTGCGCGTGCAGCATGCGGTGCGCGACGAACTGGTCGCGGCGCGCGAGAAGTTCAAGGCGATCGCGGCGGCGGGAGTCGTCACCGATGTGCGCACCGGCGAAATCCTCTCCATGGTG
>JAXDOA010000267.1:0-4816 GCA_034669125.1 Hyphomicrobiales bacterium | reverse complement strand
CATCGGAATCTCGGGCGGAAAATCCGAGAAGTGATGCGCAAAGGAAAATCCCATGCCGACTTGCGCCGCCAGCTCCGCAGAATAGCCGCTCGATCCGAGCAGGAAAATCGGCGGCAGCGGCACGCCCGTCGGCATCGCGTCGACTTTCGAGAACGGATGGTTGGCCGGAAAGCCCTTGCTCTCGAACAGCATCATCTCCTGGAAGCGGTCGAGGAAGTCGTCCTGCTCGCCGGTGGTGTCCTGGCGGCGGCGCAGCGCCAGCGACGTGATCTGGTCGGTGCCGGGCGCGCGGCCGAGGCCGAGATCGATGCGGCCGGGAAACAGCGCTTCGAGCACCTTAAAGCGCTCCATCACCATCAGCGGCGCGTGGTTCGGCAGCATCACGCCACCCGAGCCAATGCGCATGTTCTTCGTGATCGCCGCGACCTGCCCGATCATGATGTCGGGCGCCGAGCTCGCGATGGTCGGCAGATTATGGTGCTCGGCGAGCCAGTAACGCGTGAAGCCGAGCGTGTCGGCGAAGCGCGCGAGGTCGAGCGTGTTGTTTAGCGCCGCTGCGGGCGGCGTCGCGGTGGTGACGGGGGAAAGGTCGAGGATCGAGAGGGCTACCATCACGCAGAGGTAAACACTCGGCGGTCGTTCGCCAACCGCCTTTCATTCGCCATGCCGTTCATGGCATTTTGCCCGCATGGGACGGGTGCTGGTCTTGGCGGGGCTGCTCATGGTCGCGGGCTGCGCGAGCGGCGAGCGCGACTACTCAGGCCCCGAGACGACGCGCGGCGGCGTGAGCGTGAACGTGTTCCCGGACAACTACCGAGCCGAGATCCTCGCCTACCAGCGCAGCTACCTCAACGATCCGACCGGCATCCGTTCGGCCGGGATCACGCAGCCGGCGCTGCGCAAGGTCGGCAGCGTGGAGCGCTATGCGGCGTGCGTGCGCTTCAACGCCAAGGCCGCGGGTGGCACCTACACGGGCGTGCGCGAGCATCTGGCGATCTTCCTTGCCGGCAAGCTCGACCAGATGGCCGCGACGCGCGAGGAATGCAACGGCGCGACCTATGAGCCGTTCCCGGAGCTGGAGCGGCTGCCGCGGTAGAGCGGGTCCACGTGCGGGTTGTCGTGATGTCGCGGAACGGCTTGGGCGGCAAGGGCTACGCAATTGTCCCGGAAGCCATTCTTGCAGCGCAATTGGAACTCGGTTCCGTCACGTGAACCTTGTCGGTCCGGGTCCGACGCCCTACATCCGTTCGGCTTTCCGCACCTGAGGGTCCTCCGTGTCAGCCCCCGCGACCATTATTCCGGCGAACGAACCGCAGCGCATGGCAGCGGTGAAGCGCTATGACATCCTCGATACACCCGCCGACGGCTCCTTTGATCGCGTCACTGCGATTGCCGCGCGCCGCTTCAACGTCCCGATTTCAATCATCAGCATCGTCGACAACGACCGCATCTGGTTCAAGTCGCATCACGGACTGGATGTCCCTCAAATCGATCGGGAAGCTGGACTTTGTGCCTCGGCGATCCTGAAAGATGAACCGCATATCCTGCCGGATGCGTCAAAAGACATACGGTCGCTCGCCAACCCGCTCGTCGCCGGCGACTTCGGCCTGCGTTTTTACGCTGGTGTCCCGCTGACCACGTCCGACGGCTACAATCTCGGGACGCTCTGCGTCATCGACAGGGAGCCACGCCCTGTCACGCAGGAGCAGATCGAGGATCTGAAGGACCTCGCCGCAATGGTGATGGACCAGCTCGAATTTCGGCTATCCGCGATGCGTGCTCTGGCAAAGGCCGACAAGGCGCTGGAGCAGGCAAACCTGCTGGCGCGTGAGATTGACCATCGTGTCATGAATAGTCTGCAGTTTGTCTCGGCCATGCTCCGCCTTGAGGGCAAGGGCGCGGGCGAAGCGGCGAGTAGCCATCTCGATGCGGCGGCCAGCCGGGTTGCAGCGGTGGCGCGCGTGCATCGGCATTTTCACCTTGAAAACGACGTCGCGCAGGTGCCGGCGCTGGCCTATCTGCGCCGCCTGTGTGACGACCTCTCCGGAATCTTCGGGGTCCCGGTTGAGGTCGATGGCGAGGCTGATCTGCTGCCGACGACATCCATTCAGCCGGTCGGACTGATCGTAAACGAGCTTGTCACTAATGCCGCAAAGCATGGCGCCGGCAAGATCAATGTCACGTACAAGGCCGGCGATGCCGGCCGTGAGCTGATCGTATGCGATCAGGGCGAGGGACTGCCGGATGGTTTCGATCCGCCGCGGAACGTGACCGGGCTCGGCATGAAAATCGTCGATGTGCTCGCCAAGCAGCTCGGCGGGGCCGTTGCGGCGCGCGCCAATCCATCCGGCACTGGTGCCTGCTTTGCGGTGACTTTCCCTCGTTGAAGAAGGGAGGCTTCTCGCGCCTTTAGGCGAGATGCTTCCTGAAGAATGCAATCGTCCGGTCCCAGGCGAGCTTCGCCGACGCCTCGTGGTAGCGCGGCGTGGAGTTGTTGTGAAAGCCGTGCTGCGTGCCCGCATACGTGTGCATCTCGTGCGCCACGTTGTTGGCCTTCAGCGCCGCCTCGTAGGCCGGCCACATTGCGTTGATGCGCTCGTCGTTCTCGGCATACTGCACCAGCAGCGCCGCCTTGATGGCCGGCACGGACGCGGTCTCGGCCGCCGCGCCGTAGAACGGCACGCCCGCTTTCATGTCGGGCCCAAGCGTTGCGGCGAGGAAATTGGTGGTGCCGCCGCCCCAGCAGAACCCCGTGACGCCGAGTTTGCCCGACGACGCCTCGTGGCCCTTGAGATAGCGCGCGCTGTTGACCATGTCGGTGCGCAGCTTGCTCGGGTCGAGGTTCGCCTGAAGCGTGCGGCCGTCGTCGTCATTGCCCGGATAGCCGCCGACCGGCGATAGACCATCGGGTGCGAGCGCCAGGAATCCGTCCGTCGCGGCGCGGCGCGCCACGTCCTCGATGTACGGATTGAGCCCGCGGTTTTCGTGGATCACCAGCACGGCCGGGTGGGGTCCGGGCGTACTCGGTTGCACGAGGTATCCGCGCATCGTGCCCGACGTGCCGCCGGGCGACGGGTAGCTCACATAGCGCGGCTTGATCCGCGGGTCGGTGAACGAGATCGTCTGCGCCTGCACGTAGCGCGGCAGCAGCGCCTGCGCCATCGCGAGACCGCCGATCGTCACCGCGGCGGCGCGCGCCA
The DNA here is from genome assembly GCA_034669125.1 of Hyphomicrobiales bacterium. GTDB lineage: Bacteria > Pseudomonadota > Alphaproteobacteria > Rhizobiales > Xanthobacteraceae > PALSA-894. The sequence goes on along the minus strand of JAXDOA010000267.1, from coordinate 1,616 downwards.
GAAACTCGCGGCGGTCGATCGCGCCGTGGCAATACTCGTCGTAAAGATCGAACACGCGCTGATCGATCTCGATTTGCGTCAACGGCGCTATCTCGCGCTCGATCGTCGAGGCCTCGGCATTCTGTTGTGCGTTCATCGCTGAATCTCCTCCGCTGACGGCATTCTAGCGCGGACGACTATCAAAAGAAGCCCAGCGACTCGCAGCCTTTCCCGGCCTGGAAGCTGTGCTTGACGCGCCGCGACGGGATATCGACGACGTGCACCGATCCGTCGCCCTGGCAGGCGACGAACAGCTCGTCGCCGCGAAACGCCATGTCCATCGCCTGACTGCCGACCTTGATGGCGGTCTGCTCACCGAATGAAGGATCGATCAGGCTCACCGTGCCGGCGCGCACGCTGGTGACGGCGATCACGCTATTGTCCGGGCTGTAGCGTGCGATCTGCGCCGGCTCCGGTACGCCTTCGAGGCGCACGGTGCGGGTGACCTTCTCGGCTTCAACGTCAATGAGGAACAGCGCCGGCTCCTCGTCGTCGACCGCGACAAGCGTTGAGCCGTCCGGCGTGATCGCGATGCCGGCGAGCGCGTGCGGCGTTGCGATCTTGCCGATGAGCTTGCGCTTCGGCAGATCGATCACCGACACGGTCGCGTCCTCCTCATTCTCGGTATAGAGCCGCCGGCCATCCGGCGAGATGATCAGGCGGTGGCCGTTGGTCGAGCCGGACGAGATCGCATCGACGACCGTGTGCGTTGCCGGATCGATCACCGCGACGACGGCGCTATTCTCGCAGGTGATGTAGATCATCCCGTCCGCCCCGAGCTTGAGCGTATGCGGCGCGATATAGGGACGCATGTCGATATCGCGGGCGTGCGTGCGCGTCGCAAGATCGAAGATGCAAAGCGTATGGCCGGGGTTCGGATTGCGGCCGTGAATGCCGTCGCCGAAGATCGGCACATAGGCCAAGCCCGTTTCCGGCACGACGAGCAGCTCGTGCACGGTGCGCTGAAAGCCGTCGAGCACGATCTGCGTCTCGAACGTGACCGGATCGAGAAACAGGACTTTGGTGCCCATCTTGTCGACCGCGATCAGGCCGTTTGTGTGGGGCATCGGGTTTTCCTGCAATGGTTGCCGGTGGCGTTCGGGCCGAAATCAGATCGCCCGCGGCAATTCGGTTGTGTGGAACGGCTCCAGCGTGTCGATCGCGTCAACACCTTGAGTCCGCCAGTCCCATTTGAACATGCGCAGCACCATCTTGTTGGGTGTGAAATCCACGATGGTGAAGCCGTGCTGCTCGATCGGCTTCACCTGCTCTTCCATGTCGAGATGCGCTGGCGGCATTGCGCCGGTGCCGCGCCGCCCTGACGGCCAGCCCGCCGGGTTCGTCCGGCAACCGATCGGCCCCGACAGCACGGTAGTGATGGGGTTGGCCCTGAGATCGAGCGTGCCGCTGCGCAGCATGCGCCCGATACCGGTCGCATGCAGGTCACCGCTGATGATAAGCGGCGATCGCCCGTTCATGGCGGACATCGCTTGCATCAACCGGTCGTGCTGCTTGAGCCAGCCCGATTGCCAATAGGGTTTGGCCTCATTCGCCGTCAGCTTGCCGTCGCGCCCGAG
>JAXDOA010000266.1:0-3235 GCA_034669125.1 Hyphomicrobiales bacterium | reverse complement strand
TAGCGTTCGACATCGGCGAGACGGCCTTGCGCGATCCGCTTGCGCATCAGGTCGAGAGAGCCGATGACGCCGGTGAGCAGATTGTTGAAGTCGTGTGCGATGCCGCCGGTGAGCTGGCCCACGGCCTCCATCTTCTGGGACTGCCGAAGCTGCTCCTCGGTCCGGTGCAGCGCCTCCGCGGCTTCGCGCTCCGTGGTCACGTCGCGCCCCAGCGCATAGATGAAGCTTTCCTCGGCGGTCGAGGACCATGACAGCCAGCGGTACGAACCGTCCTTGTGGCGATAGCGGTTCTGGAAGCGCACCGTCGGGCCGCCTTGCACCAGCTGCTCACGGTGCAAACGCGTGATCGCGACGTCGTCGGGGTGCCAGAGCGAGGCGATTGGCATACTGAGCAGCTCGCCTTCGCTCCAGCCGAGAATAGCCGTGGCGGCGGGATTGATGGCCGCCCAGTAGCCGTCGAACCTTGCGACGCCAATCAGGTCGTCGGACACCCGCCATAGCCGGTCGCGCTCGCGCGTGCGCTCCGCGACCTGTTGCTCCAGTGTTTCGTTGAGCCTGCGCAACGCCTCCTCGGCGCGCTTGCGCTCGGTGATGTCGATGTGCGCGCCGACGAGGCGCAGCACTTTTCCATTCGCATCACGCTCAAACTCGGCCTTCACGGCAATCCAGCGAACCTGCCCGTCGCTTGGCCGAATGATGCGATATTCGGAAAGATATTCGCGTGCTGTGCCGCGTGCGGCTTCAAGGAATTGGCGCTCGGTCTTCTCCCGGTCCTCCGGATGGAGACGGCGCACCCAGTCCTCATGCGTTTCATTGACGGCGTCGGGCGGCAGGCCATGGATCAGCAGGTATTCGGGCGAGCGCCGATTGCGAAAACCGTCGCGAAGATCGACCTCGACGCCGCCGACCTGCCCGATCTGCTGCACGCGCGCGAGTTCCGCCTGACGCTCTTGTAGCGCGCGCTCGGCCGCGACGCGCTGGGTCGTCTCGACCGCGGTCATCAGCACGCCGCCGACGCCCGACGGTGCGGTGTCGTCCGGGATCGGGCTGTAGCTCAATGTGAAGAACGTATCCTCCGGCTGCCTACCGTGACGCGTGATGCGCAGCGCCAGGTCTTCGGCAAAGAAGGCGCCGCGTTCGCCGGCGAGCATCGCCCGATGCAGCGGCGCAAACTGCTCCTGCAATTCGGGCCACGCGTCGCGGAACGGAATTCCGAGCGCTTGCGGATGCTTGTCGCCGAGCATCGGCAAATAGCCGTCGTTATAGATCAGCACGAAGTCCGCGCCCCATCGCACCGCCATCGGAAATCGCGAGGCCAGGATGGTGGATACGATCAGCTTGAGACTGGCCGGCCAGCCCTCGCGGGACCCAAGCGGAGTGGCCGCCCAATCATGCGCGGCAACCCGTGCAGCCATTTCACCGGCCGGACTTCCGCGCGCGCTCTCGGGGGTGGCGTCGGATGACATACAGGCTGGTTAACATCCTGTCCGGGCTTGGGAAACAGCCTTACACGGGGACAACGCGAAATTAGCGAACGCTCACCGCGGAGCTTGGTTCCGCGGCAGTCGACCTTCGCCTTTCGATCACGGGTTCGGCGCTTCCCGTGTCAGGCCGCCTGCGCTATCACACACTGACATAGGCCCAAAAAACGCGACCGGGAGCCTCTTATGCGTGAAATCGGACATTTTATCGGTGGAAAGCAGGTCGGCGGGACCTCGGGCCGTTCGGGCGACGTGTTCAATCCTAACACCGGCGAAGTGCAGGCGAAGGTCGCGCTCGCCAACAAAGCCGAAGTCGAGGAAGCCGTCGCAAACGCAGAAGCCGCATTCCCCGCCTGGGCGGCGACCAATCCGCAGCGGCGCGCGCGCGTGATGTTCAAATTCCTCGAACTGATCCAGGCCGAATACGACGATCTCGCACGGCTTCTGTCGTCGGAGCACGGCAAGACCTTCGCGGACGCCAAGGGCGACATCCAGCGCGGGCTCGAGGTGGTGGAGTTCGCCTGCGGCATCCCGCATCTGTTGAAGGGCGAATACACCGAGGGCGCGGGTCCGAGCATCGACCTCTATTCGGTGCGCCAGCCGCTCGGCGTCGTCGCCGGCATCACGCCGTTCAACTTTCCCGCCATGATCCCGCTGTGGAAGGCCGCGCCCGCCATCGCCTGCGGCAACACCTTCATCCTAAAACCGTCGGAGCGCGATCCGTCCGTGCCGATCCGCATTGCGGAACTGTTCATCAAGGCCGGTCTGCCCGAGGGCGTGCTCAATGTGGTGAACGGCGACAAGGAAGCCGTCGACGCCCTGCTGACCGACGCGCGCGTGAAGGCGATCGGCTTCGTCGGGTCCTCCGACATCGCGCAGTACATCTATTCGGCCGGCTGCGCGCACGGCAAACGCGTGCAGTGCTTCGGCGGCGCCAAGAACCACATGATCGTGATGCCCGACGCCGACATCGATCAGGCAGTCGATGCGCTGATCGGCGCCGGCTACGGCTCGGCGGGCGAGCGCTGCATGGCGATTTCGGTCGCAGTGCCGGTCGGCAAGAAGACCGCCGACATTTTGATCGACAAGCTGATTCCGCGCGTCGAGAGCCTGAAGATCGGCCCCTCCACCGACCTGCAGGCCGACTACGGTCCGATGGTCACCAAGGCGCACATGCAGAAGGTGCGCAACTACGTCGATGTCGGCGTGAAGGAAGGCGCCAAGCTCGTCGTGGACGGGCGCAACTTCAAGCTCCAGGGCTACGAGAACGGCAACTTCATGGGCGGCTGCCTGTTCGACGACGTGACGCCAGACATGCGCATCTACAAGGAAGAGATTTTCGGCCCCGTTCTCTCTGTGGTGCGCGCGAAGGACTACGAAGAGGCCGTGCGGCTGCCGAGCGAGCACGAATACGGCAACGGCGTTTCGATCTTCACCCGCGACGGCGACACCGCGCGCGACTTCACCAGCCGCGTGCAGGTCGGCATGGTCGGCGTGAATTTCGCGATTCCCGTGCCGCTCGCCTATCACACGTTCGGCGGCTGGAAGCGCTCCGGCTTCGGCGATCTCAACCAGCACGGGCCGGATTCGGTGCGCTTCTACACCAAGACCAAGACCGTGACGGCGCGCTGGCCGTCGGGCACCAAGGAAGGCGCCGAGTTCGTCATCCCGACGATGAAGTGATGGTCGTGACCCGTTCCGCCCCCGGACTCATGCTGTTTGCGGCCGCGGCAGTTCTGACGCTTGCGGGGTGC
>JAXDOA010000265.1:0-4362 GCA_034669125.1 Hyphomicrobiales bacterium | reverse complement strand
CGCGGAGGCCGCGATCCGCGAAGCGTGCCTGTTGCGCTTCCGCCCGATCATGATGACGACGTTTGCGGCGATCTTCGGCGCGCTGCCGATCGCGCTCGGCACCGGCGCCGGCGCCGAGCTGCGCCAGCCGCTCGGCATTGCGGTGGTCGGCGGCCTGTGCGTGTCGCAACTGCTCACGCTCTACATCACGCCGGTCGTCTACCTCTATCTCGACCGTATCGACCGCATCCTCAAGCGCCGCCTCGAACCGCAGCTGCAGGAAGTCGAGGAACGTCCGCGCCCGGCCGCGGTCGCGGCGGAGTAGCCTCGATGGAAGCGATCGAGCAACGCATCGTGCTCGATCCTGCGGTCCTCGCGGGCAAACCTATCGTGCGCGGTACGAGACTCTCGGTCGAGTTCATCATCGGCCTGATGGCGGATGGATGGAGCGAGACCGATATTCTGGCGAACTATCCGGGCTTGACGCACGAGGATATCGCGGCGTGTCTGACCTACGCGCGGAACGTATTGAATTCCGAGAGGGTTTTCCCCGCTGCGTGAGATGCAATTTCTCGCCAACGAGAATTTTCCTCACGCGGCGGTCGCCGCTCTTATCGACGCCGGATACGATGTCGTTTGGATCCGCACGGTCGCTCCGGGCATAAGCGATCCAGACGTTCTCGCATGGGCCGCCCGCGAGCGCCGCATCCTGCTGACCTTCGACAAGGACTTTGGCGAGCTTGCTGGCCGCGCACGATTGCCTGCTACGTGTGGCGTGATCCTGTTCCGACTGCCGATGCCGCCGCCGAGCGAAGCCGGCGCGCGTCTGGCAAGCCTCATCGCCAGTCGACCGGACTGGGCGGGGCATTTTTCAGTGGTCGAGCCAGGGCGCGTTCGGATGCGCCGTTTGCCGGAGCAGTAGGAATAGGCACAGCTCTTGCTTTCTCTAGGCGCGAACGGTTATTGCGGGAGAATTGGATGCGACGCAGTTTGTTTGCCGGATTGAGTTTGCTGGTCGCGCTTGCGTCGGGCGCTGCGGCCGACACCTATCCATCCAAACCCATCCGCGCGATCATTCCGTTCGGCGCGGGCAGCGCGACCGACGTCATTCCGCGCATCGTGTTCGATCAGCTCGCAAGCCAGCTCGGCCAGGCGATCATCGTGGAGAACCGCGGCGGGGCGGGCGGCACCATCGGGGCTGCGGCGGTCGCGAAGGCGGATCCGGACGGCTACACGCTGCTGGTCAATTCATCCGCCCACACGATCACGCCCGCCATCTATCCCAATCTGAGCTACGACGCCGCGTCCGATTTCGCCGCCGTCGGCGCGATCGGCAGCGTGCCGAACGTGCTGATCGTGTCGCCCGAGAAGGGTCTCAAGACGCTTCCCGAGTTCGTCGCCGCCGCGAAGGCGAAACCCGGCGCATTCAACTTCGCCTCCGTCGGCATCGGCTCGGCGGTGCATCTGTCCGCCGAACGCTTCCGCATCAGCGCCGGCTACGAGGCCCAGCACATCCCGTTCAAGGGTGGGGCAGAGGCGCTGACCGAGGTGATCGCTGGCCGCGTCGAGTATTACTTCTGCCCGATCGCAACCGCGCTGCCGCACATCCGCGAGGGCAAGCTTTTGGGCCTTGCGGTATCGAGCCCGAAGCGCGCGTCCGCGCTGCCCGACGTGCCGACCACGCTGGAGGCAGGTTTTGCGGATTCCGACTACACGTTCTGGATCGGTGTGTTCGCGCCGGCCAAAACGCCGCAGGAGATCGTCGACAAGCTCAATCGCGAGATGGCGGCCGCGGTTGCCTCACCCGCGGTGCGCGAGAAGCTCGCCACGCTCGGCGTCGAGCTGATGCCGATGACGCCTTCAGCGTTCGACGCGCACGTGAAAGGGGAGATCGCGCGCTACGCGACCTTCGCCAAGGCCGCGGGGCTGAAGCCGAATTAGAGCGAAAAGCGCGTCCAGCAGCGATCCCGAGCACCCCTCGCGCGACCTCAAAATGGAACTATTGACCCCCGGTTCCCCCCGATTGCCCTGCGGGTTCTGGCGGTATAGGCTGCAGGGGCAATCGTACGCACACGGGGAATCAGATGGACAAGCTTACGCGCCGCTCTTTGCTACGCACCCTTGCCGGGGGCGCTCTCACCACACTGGGTACGGTTGTGATCGCGCGCGCCTCGGTGGCCGCTACGGCCGAAGCGAGCGGCGCGCTCCCGCTTCCTGGCGATTTGCAGGATCGGGCGATGCGTGTCGCCGAGTTCGGCGAAGAAATGACGACGAAGGTGGCTCAGTGGCTCAACGTCGGCATCCCGGGCATCTTCGGAAATGGTCCTCCGCTCTTCGGGAACGGCCCGCTCTTCGGGAATGGCGGTTTCCGTAATGGTGGCGGCTTCCGCAACGGTGGTTTCCGCAACGGCGGCGGCTTCCGCAACGGTGGCTTCCGCAATGGTGGCGGCTTCCGGAACGGCGGCTTCCGCAATTTCTGATTCAATGCCCGCGGTCAGCGGCAGCGGCCCACTCGAGCTGCTCGTCGTTCAGCCGACACCGTTCTGCAATATCGACTGCTCGTACTGCTATCTCCCCGATCGCCGGAACACCCGGAAGATCACGGCTGAGATACTCGAGCAGACGTTTAAGTGGGCGTTCGGCTCCGGACTGGTGCGTGAGCCGTTCACGCTGCTCTGGCACGCCGGCGAACCGACGGTTCTGCCGGCGTCGTTCTACGAGGCGGCGACCGTCCTCCTGGAGCGCTGCAACGACTCCGGCTTCGAGGTCACCCAGTCGTTCCAGACCAACGCGACATTGATCACCGACGCCTGGTGCGACTTCATCAAACGCCGCAACGTGCATGTCGGGGTCAGCGTTGACGGACCTGCGTTCCTGCACGACCGGCATCGGAAGACGCGTCGCGGCGGCGGCACGTTCGAGAAAACGCTGCAAGGGATGCGGCGGCTGCACGAGCACGGCATCGACTTCAACACCATCACGGTGCTGACCGCCGATTCGCTCGGATATCCGGACGAACTGTTCGACTTCTTCGTCGAGAACCGCGTCACGTCGGTCTCGTTCAACGTGGAGGAAATCGAGGGACCCAACGTCGCCTCGTCCCTTGCCGTCAGCGGCACGGAGGAGCGCTTTCGGCGCTTCTATTCGCGATTTCTCGATCTCGTCCTTGCGGCGGATCAGCCGATGGAGGTTCGCGAATTCAATACCGCGCGGAGCGCGCTCGCGCATCGCCTCGACCCCGGCCTCCGTACGCAGGAGAGCCGGCCTTTCGCCATCCTCAACGTCGACTGCGAGGGCAACTTCTCGACCTATTCGCCAGAGCTCTTGGGCTTGAGCGGTCCGCGCCATGGCAGTTTCGCGTTCGGCAACGTGGCGCGCGATTCGCTCAAGGCCGTGCTGGCGGAGCCGCGTTTCATCGCGCTCGACGACGAGATCCGCCGCGGGGTCGAGCGGTGCCACGAAACCTGCAGCTATGCGCCGTTTTGCGGGGGCGGACCGCCGGGCAACAAGTTCTTCGAGAATGGTGACTTCGCCACGACGGAAACGATGTCATGCCGCCTGCACAAACAGGCGACGTTCGATGTGGCCCTGACCAAGCTCGAACGGCTCGCAGCCGCCGAAGAACGGATTGCGGCCGCCCCAGAAGGGCTTGCGGCGGCCCAATGAAGCCGGCCTTCGCGATTGCGTCGAACTTTCATCTGGACGGCGGCTGGGAGGATCGGCTGCTCGTCGCCGCGAGCGACGGCTGGCGCGCGCCGCGCGAGGACGAACTCGCGGCCCTTGTGGCGGAGGCGCCGCGCCCGCACGCGGCGGCCTTGCTGTTCGTGCTTCCGGCGCACATGCGCGAGCGCTTCTGGGCGATGCTGGGCGAGCAAGCCGCCGAGGGCACTGGCGACTTCGTCACCTTCGCCGAGGAATTGCGGGAATTCCTGGCATTCAAGGCCCTGCCGCCGCCGGCCGAATCCGTGTTCGATCTCCTGGTTCAGGACGTGGGCGGCATGGTGGATGCGGCCGGCCTCTGGGCGCTGGTCAATTTCGGCGACGAGCCGCTTCTGCTCGACTGGCCGGGCGTCCGGCTGCGGGTCGGTTCGGGCGAAGGATGCCGCATCGATCCGCACTGTCTCCCCGGCATCATGACGCCGGCCGAAGAGCCCAATGTCATGGTGGCGATCCGCCAGGGTCCGGCCGAAGATCGCGCGGACAAGCTCCAGAGCTAAAGCGAAAAGCTCGTGCCGCAGCCGCAGGACGCGGTCGCCTTGGGATTGTTGATCTTGTACGATTGCCCGATCAGGTCGTCGACTAAGTCGATCTTCGACCCCGCCATGTAGTTGACCGACACCGGGTCGTTCAGAACCACGGCGCCGTCGCGCGCCAGCACCAGGT
>JAXDOA010000264.1:0-18535 GCA_034669125.1 Hyphomicrobiales bacterium | reverse complement strand
ATGTCGCCGAGTCGCAGATCGAGGCTGGCCGGGGGGATCTGGTCGGGCGCGTACTCGTAGGCGGGCAGAATCCCACCCGCATTCTCAAGCGCCGCGATCATGCGATCCGGCAGGATGCCTTTCTGTTCGGCGGCCAATCCAAGCGGCATTGCGATCCGTCCCTCGCGCGACCTCTAACCGAAGGCCTGCTTGACGGGAAGGCAAGGGCTACGTTATGAGCGTCGTTATCCCGTGGTCATTTGAGCCGGCCGGCTTGCCGCCACGTTAAACAAGGGTGCTAAAAGGCCGGGGACGCGCGCGACCCGCGACCCGGCATTGAGGCTGACGCCTCGGCCGGGTTTTTTGTTGGGGTCGCGAAGGAGGCCGTGATGCCCGCGTCGCTCGCCCACTATCGCCCCGAGACCCGCCTGGTACACGCCGGCACGCTGCGCTCGCAGTTCGGCGAGACCTCCGAAGCGCTGTTCTTGACGCAGGGTTACGTCTACGAGAGCTCCGCGCAGGCCGAGCGGCGCTTCAAGAACGAGGAGCCGGGCTACCAGTACTCGCGCTTCGCCAACCCGACCGTCGCAATGTTCGAGACGCGCATGGCGGCGTTCGAGGGCGCCGAAGCCGCGCGCGCGACCGCGACCGGCATGGCGGCGGTGACGGTGGCACTGCTCGGGCAGCTCAAGGCGGGTGACCACGTTGTGGCGGCGAAGGCGCTGTTCGGCTCGTGCCGCTACGTGGTGGAGGATTTCCTGCCGCGCTACGGCATCGCCTCGACCCTGGTGGATGGCACGGACCTGAAGCAATGGAAGAATGCGGTCAGGCCCAACACCAAGACATTCTTCATCGAGACACCGACCAATCCGACGCTCGAAATCATCAATATCCAGGAGGTTGCCGAGATCGCGCATGCGGCCGGCGCGACGCTGGTGGTCGACAATGTGTTCGCGACGCCGATCTTCCAGAGCCCGCTCGCGCTCGGGGCCGACTGTGTCGTCTATTCGGCGACCAAGCACATCGACGGCCAGGGGCGCTGCCTCGGCGGCGTGGTGCTCGGGTCGGAGAAATTCATCCAGGACAACGTGCACAATCTGATCCGCCAGACCGGGCCGTCGATCTCGCCGTTCAACGCCTGGGTCTTGCTGAAGGGGCTGGAGACCTTGAGCGTGCGGGTGCACCGGCAGACCGATACGGCGGCGACCGTGTCGGTCGCGCTGGTCGATCACCCGAAAGTTACGCGCATGATCTACCCGGGACGGCCGGATCACCCGCAGGCCGCGATCGCGCAAAAGCAGATGCGCGGCGGCTCGACCCTGGTGGCGTTCGAGGTCAAGGGCGGCAAGGCGGGCGCATTCCGGTTTCAGGATGCGCTCAAGCTGGTGCGCATCTCGAACAATCTCGGCGACGCCAAGAGCCTGATCACGCATCCGGCGACCACCACGCATCAGCGCATCGGGCCGGCCGCACGCGCCGAACTCGGCATCACGGACGGGCTGGTGCGCCTGTCGTGCGGGCTCGAACATCCTGACGATGTGGTGGAGGACCTGCTGGCCGCGCTGGATAAGGTCTAGGCGGTCAAGCCTTACGGCTTCGCCGTCGTAACAGGCGCGGTGGCCGTCGCGACCGGCAGCTTGGTGCCGTCGAGGATCGCGGCCGCCAGCAGCTTGGCGGTGCAGGCGTAGCTCCAGTCGTTCATGTGCAGCAGATCGGGCGAGAGGAACTGCTCGAACGGAATCCGCTCGCTCTCGCGCCAGTAACGCATCACGGCGAAGCGATCGTACACGCCGACCTCGGCGTCGCGCGCGGTCGCCGTGATGACGTCGACCGCGTGACCGATGTCGGCCTTGGCGAGGATCTTCGGCGCAAACTGCGGGTTGATCAGGATCACGTCGGTGCCGCTCTCCTTGAGCCGCTCGACGCCCTGGCGAATCACTTCGCCCGGTGTCGGATGATCGCGCAGCACCGAATTGCTGCCCACCTGCCACAGCACGAGGTCGGGGCTCTCGTCGATCACGTCGGCGTCAAAGCGCGCGACCATCTGAGGTGCCTCTTCGCCGCCGATGCCCTTGTTGAGCACCGTGACCGGCAGGCCGGGAAGCTGCGCCTTGAGCTCGGCTTCGAGCCGACTCGGATACGAATTCGCCGGGCTGGTCGCGCCGGCGCCGAACGTCGACGACGAACCGATGGCGACGATCTTGATCGGGCGGCCCTGCGCGATGCGCTCGCGCAAATGGATCGGCGCATGCTCCAGGCCGGCGGCCTCGGGCGGCGCTGCACACAGCGCTGCATCCTGCGCGCCTGCGGTCATCGGAGCGGCGAGCGAAAGGACCAGTGCCAGCGCAAACGTGGATGCCGCGCCGGCGGCCGACAAGGATAGAACCCGGCTCATTGCTTGATGATGTCCTTCTTTTCCGGGTCCGTCGACACGGCTTCGACAACCAGATCCGCCAGCAGCCGGCCGATGCAATCATGCACCTTCGCGGCGGTATCGAGCGACTTGGTCGCGGCGAGAAGATCGAACGTTCCGAGCTCACTCCACTGACGCATGACCCCGAACCGATCGAACACATTGACTGCGTGTTCAAGACCGACCCAGCGGATCGCATCGGCATACGCAGTCGTGGAAATCACGGCGTCCGTGCGCGGGCTGTATTGCATGTTCATAAAGATGACGTCCGCCCCGCCTGCCTGCAACTTGTCGACCGCCCCTTCCAGCGTCGCCTGGAAACTGTCGGCACCGACACCGCGCATGGCGTCGGCTGTACCAGTCTGCCAAACGACGAGCGTCGGCTTGTCGTCCTTGAGGATTTTGGGGAAACCGTCCGCCATCTCCTGGGCCGTCTGACGCGGCTTTGCCATGGATATAACCTTGACGGCGACGCCCGGCAACCTCTTCTGCAATGCAATTTCGAGCCGCGCAGGATACGCCAAGGCTTGACCACCGGCGCCCGGAAGCGTCGACGAGGTCGTTCCAACGACGACCACATTAAGGGTCTTCGACTTGGCAATGGCGGTTGCGACGCGCGGCATTGCGGCATCGGCGTGCACCAGATGCGCGGCCACGCCACATTCGCCGCCTGCGTTCGCGAATGCCGCGGCCGCATACGTAAAAACACCTAGCAGTATGCCGGCAACGAGTTTCATGCCTCGCCTCCCGCGAGGTCCGCGTCGGACGGCTTCGGTTGTGGCCCCGAACCTCGTCCTTCAATTCCCTTGTACCATGAGATCAGCCAGGCCACTGCAATCATTGTCAGGATGCCTAACGCGCTGATTAGTATCTGGATTCCTATGGACCGGGAGATTTCCGACGTCACGAAATGCCCGAGGAATGACAGGAATATCCCGAGGCAGAAGATCTCCAGCGAGTGCTGGCCGCACATGATCATCGGCTTGACCAAACGCGATTTCAGCCATGACGCGTCGGCCGGAATGAACCGTACCGTGACGACCGCGAGCGCGACGAAATGTGCGAATCGCAACACATCCATGTTGGTCTTGTCGATCGGGTACATCCAGTCCTGGAACCATTTCGGGATGTAGGCTGCATAGCGCGGGAAGTACCACGTCATCACGATGAGAAACGCGAACAGCAGATAAGCCGCCGCGATCGCCAGCACCCAGCGCGAGCGCATGAACGATCCGAGCCGGGTGACTCCCCCGAGCCCGCACCAGGCGCCGAACACGAAGATAAGCTGCCAGGTGAACGGGTTGAAGTACCAGACGCCGGTCGGATAGGAGGGCAGGTTCCAGCCCAGGTTCCAGCTCGCCGTGTAAAGCGCGACCGAAAGCGCGAGTGCAAGCGTCGGCGCGCGCAACAGCAGCCAGAGGACCGGCGGAAATCCGATCAGCAGCACGATGTAGAGCGGCAGCACGTCCATGAATGTCGGCTTGAACTTGAGCAGCAACGCCTGGATCAGCGTGTCGCCCGGCTCTTTCATGAAATCGAGCGCGCCCATTTCTTCGTTGTAGAGCGGATTGTCGATGCTGCGCGTCAGATAGGCGATCTCCGCCATGAAGATGACGAAAATGAAAACGTGCGCGACGTAGACGGTCCAGGCGCGTTTGAGGATGCGCGCGCCTGCCACCACCGCGCCGAGCTGCTGCATGGTGCTGCCGTTAAGGAACGCCGCGGTGTATCCGGAGATGAAGACGTAGATTTCGGCGGCGTCGGAAAAGCCGTAGTTCTTGATCGTGATCCAGTTGACGACGTTCGCCGGAATATGGTCGAGGAAAATGAGCCACAGCGCGAGGCCGCGAAACAGATCGAGTCGGAGGTCCCGTCCGGCTGGGGCGATCGGTGGCATGAATTGCTCTTGTTGCCGTGCTAGCCGGATAATAGGTCGATGGCGGCGAATTGAGAATGCCGGCCACCGCGACCATTGCGCACGACCGCGGAACGCGATTCCCTGACGCAGCGGTACGCCTTGCCTTCGATGCTCATGAGCGATCAGCCATGTATCAGTCCGTCACACGCAATATCGAGGTCACGGTGACGCCAGAGTATCTCGCCGACCGATCCTCGCCGGAGAGCGGGGAATATTTCTGGGCGTACACCATCGAGATCACCAATCGCGGGCCGGAGACGGTCCAGTTGCGCACGCGGCACTGGCGCATCACTGATGCGATGGGCCGCCGCCAGGAGGTACGCGGGGCGGGCGTCGTCGGCAAGCAACCGGTCCTCAAGCCGGGCGAGTCGTTCGAATACACCAGCGGCGTGCCGTTGCCCACGCCATCCGGCTTCATGACCGGCAGCTACGGCATGGCCTCCGCCAACGGCGAAGCATTCGACATCGCGATCCCGACCTTTTCGCTCGACAGCCCGGATTCGCAACGCACGATCAATTGAACGCTTTCACTGCGGGTCCGCCACGTCGGCCGGGTCGAAGAGATAGGTCGCGCTGCAGAACTCGCAGGTCACCGAGATGACGCCGTTCTCGACCATATCGTCGCGATCGTTCTGCGGGAATGAGCGCAGCATCGCTTCGACGCTCTCGCGCGAGCATGAACACTGCGCGTGCAGGTCGGCGCTGCGGAAGACACGCACGCCCCGTTCGTGGAAGAGGCGGTAGAGGAGCCGCTCGGACGAGAGCGCCGGATCGATCAGCTCGACGTCCTCCACGGTCTCGATCAGCGAACGGCCTTCCACCCAGGCCTCGTCCTCCGTGACGGTATGCGGCGCGGTCCCCTCCGGCGCATCGCCGGGATCAAGATCGGGCAGGCGTGCGCGTTCGGGCGCGCGCGGAACGAATTGCAACAAGATGCCGCCGGCACGCCAGCGATGGCTGGCGCCGCCGGACGCGGCACGAAGCTCTTCGGCGACCGCGAGGCGCACGCGGGTCGGGATCTGTTCGGACCGGAGAAAATACTCATGCGCCGCGTCTTCGAGCGTGCCACCCTCGAGCGCGACCAGCCCCTGATAGCGGCTCATGTCGCCGCCCTGATCGATGGTCATCGCGAGATGGCCGCGCCCGAGCATTGCGCCGGCATCCGTTGCGCCTGCCGCAATGGCCTTCGCGACACCCTCTTTGTCGAAGCGCGCGCAGGCACGCACCTTGTCGGGTGTGGTGAAATCGACGACCAGCATGCGCACCGGCCCGTCGGTCTTGGTTTGCAGGATGAAGCGGCCCTCGAATTTGAGCACGCTGCCGAGCATCACGCCGAGAACGATCGCTTCGCCGAGCAGCTTGGCGACCGGCTGGGGATAGTCATGGCTGGTGAGGATCGTGTCGACAGCAGGCCCCAGCCGCACCACGCGCCCGCGCAGGTCGAGGGCCGAGACCTCGAACGGCAGGATCGTGTCGTCAGCCGAGGTTTCCGCGGGCGCACGGCTGGGTATCGCGATATCGGGGTTGGACATCGGCCGGTATTTAGCGGCTCGGAGCGAAATTGCGAGCCCCCTTCGGGCGGTTCCCCGCGCCGCTCACCGCCCTTCGAGGCACCAGGCCAAGATGCCCTTTTGGGCATGCAGCCGGTTCTCGGCCTCGTCGAACACGACCGATTGCGGGCCGTCGATCACCTCGTCGGTGACCTCGTCGCCGCGATGCGCGGGGAGGCAATGCATGAAGATCGCGTCCGGCTGGGCCTGCGCCATCAGCCGCGCGTTGACTTGATACGGCTTGAGCAGGTTGTGGCGGCGCTCGCCGTCCTTGTCGCCCATGGAAACCCAGGTGTCGGTCACGACGCAATCGGCCTCGGCGACGGCCTCCTCGGGATCATGCCCGACCTCGATCGCGGCCCCGGATTGTTTCACCCAGCCCGCAACTGTCCGGTCGAGCTTGAGCTCCGGGGGGATTGCGACCTTCAGGCGGAAATCGAAGCTCTTGGCGGCGTGCATCCAGGACGAGAGCACATTGTTGGCGTCCCCGGTCCACGCGACGGTGTGGCCGTTGATCTTTCCCTTGTGCTCCTCGAAGGTCATCACGTCGGCCATCACCTGGCACGGATGCGAGAGCCGCGTCAGGCCGTTGATGACCGGCACGGTCGCGTGCCGCGCCAGCTCGACCAGCGCCTCGTGATTGAGAATGCGGATCATGATCGCGTCGACATAGCGCGACAGCACGCGCGCGGTGTCGGCGATGGTTTCGCCGCGGCCGAGCTGCATCTCCTGGCCCGTGAGCATGACGACATCGCCGCCCAGCTGGCGCATCGCAACGTCGAACGACACGCGCGTGCGGGTCGAGGGCTTGTCGAAGATCATCGCGAGTGTCTTGCCGGCAAGCGGCTTGCCGGCGCCCGCGCGGTCGCGCTTGACGCGTTCTTTCATGGCGCGGCTGCTCTCGATCATCCCGCGCAGCTCGGCGACGGGAATTTCAGTCAGATCGAGAAAGTGCCGCAGCGCCTGCGCGCTCACCCGACAGCCCCTTGTTTTGCCGGCTTCCCGGCGCGCGCAAGCCGCGCGCAGGCGCGCTCCAGCATGCCCATCGCCTCGCCGACTTCCGCTTCGCCGACAATCAGCGGCGGCAGGAGACGTACGACATTATCACCGGCCGCGACCGCGAGCAGATGCTCGTCGCGCAGCGCCTCGACAAGCTGGCTGTTCGGCACGACGCAACGCAGGCCGAGCAACAGGCCCTCGCCGCGCACTTCCGCGACCACGCTCGGAAACCGGTCCTTGATCTCGGCAAGGCGCTGCTTGAACAGGAGCCCGATGCGTTTGACGTGATCGAGAAATCCATCCGCCAGCATCACGTCGAGCGTGGCGTTGCCGGCCGCCATCGCGAGCGGGTTGCCGCCGAAGGTCGAGCCGTGCGTGCCGGGCGTCATGCCCGCGCCGGCTTCCTTGGTGGAGAGAAATGCGCCGACCGGAAAGCCGCCGCCGAGCGCCTTGGCGAGCGCCATGATGTCGGGCTCGACCCCGGTGCGCTGATAGGCGAACAGTTCGCCGCTGCGGCCCATGCCGGACTGGACCTCGTCGAAGATCAGCAGCAGATCGTGCTTGTCGCACAACGCGCGCAACGCCTTGAGAAACATGTTGGACGGCACGCGCACGCCACCCTCACCCTGGATCGGCTCGATCAAGATCGCGGCCGTCTCCGGCCCGATGATCTTCTTGACCGCTTCGAGATCGCCGAACGGCACCTGGTCGAAGCCCTCGACCACCGGACCAAAGCCTTCGAGATATTTCTTCTGTCCACCGGCAGCGAGGGTTGCAAGCGTGCGGCCGTGGAACGCGCCTTCAAAGGTGACGATGCGGTAGCGTTCGGGGCGGCCGTTCACCGCCTGGAATTTACGCGCGGTCTTGATCGCGCCTTCCATCGCCTCGGCGCCGGAATTGCAGAAGAAGACGTAGTCCGCGAAGCTTTGTTCGCACAGCCGGTCGCCGAGCTTTTCCTGCTCGGGGACACGGAACAGATTGGAGACATGAATCGCCTTGTGCGCCTGCGCGGCGATCGCGTCAGCGACCTTCGGATGCGCATGGCCGAGCGCGTTCACGGCAACGCCCGAGGTGAAATCGAGATAACGCCCGCCATTGGTGGCGGTGAGCCACGCGCCCTCTCCCTTTTCGAACGCAAGGTCGACACGCGCGAAAGTCGGCAGAAGATGAGCGGTGCTCATGGCACGTTATCTCGTTTGGGACGGTCTGAAATGAAATGTGCCGCCTCGCCGGGCGGCACTTGGAGAGGATTGTACGTATGCCGCCGATGCCGGTCAACATGACTGCATTGCCACACGCTCGCCGCTTCGGGGGGTCAAAAGGGACATTGCTGGGGAAAACAGAGGATGGCGGTGCATCCGGTAAACCCCGACTCTTGCGCTGGAGTCACGGTATATTGTAGTTTTGTGACGTTCAGGTACGACATCTCGTGCGGCGGCGTGTCTCCTGAGTTCGTTTCCTACAAGGTATAGCGTGCGTTCGGCGGCAGGGGTCGCCGGGCGTAGGAGGGGGATTCCGCACGGGGCGCCGGCCACACAGGAACAGAGTGGAGCAGAGCCCAATGACGTTTTTAGATCAGAAACGGCCCGAGTTGCAGGCACGGGACCCGCAGACCTGGACCGACGATCGCGTCGAGCTTTTGAAGAAATTATGGGCGAACGGCCTGTCGGCGAGCCAGATCGCGGGTGAACTGGGCGGCATCACCCGCAATGCCGTGATCGGCAAGGTGCACCGGCTGGGCCTCTCCGGACGCGCCAAGGCCCCCTCCTCCTCGGTGCCGCGCCAGCGCAAGCCGCGCGCGCCCTCCCAGATGTTCCGCGCGCCGCGCACAATGATGCGCGGCAACACGGCACTCGCCCAGATGCCGTCCTACGATTACGACCCGGAGCCCGAGCCCGAGTTGATCGAGAACATCATCCCGATCGGGCAGCGCTGCTCGCTACTCGAACTCGACCAGGAGAAGTGCCACTGGCCGATCGGCGATCCCGGGCAGCCGGATTTCTTCTTCTGCGGCGGCAAGACCAACGCCGGGACACCCTATTGCGGTTATCACGGGCGCGTTGCCTATCAGCCGCCGGCGGCGCGGCGCGACAGGCGTCCTTCGCGCTAGTGGGCGCATGATCCCGAAAAGCATGTCCTCGACCGCGATCGGGGATGTGAAGCGGTTTTCGGATCAGATCATGCGCAAACGAGTGTCCTCCCGAGCGTAACAAACTGGGCGGCGGGAATGCCGCCCTTTTTTGTTCGTTTACGCCGTTTTGCCGAACCGCTCGTCGAACGAATAGCCGGCGCCGCGAACCGTGCGGATCGGATCGGAGGCGCGGCCGCGGTTGAGCGCACGGCGCAGGCGCCCGACATGCACGTCGACGGTGCGCTCGTCGATATAGATGTCGCGGCCCCACACGCCGTCGAGCAGCTGCTCGCGCGTATAGACGCGGCCGGGGTTTTCCATCAGGAATTCGAGCAGCCGGAATTCGGTCGGGCCAAGGTGAACCTCGCGGCCGGAGCGCGACACGCGCTTTTTCTCGCGGTCGAGCTCCAGGTCGCCGGCGCCGAGCACGCTCGCGACCCGCTCGGGGCGCGCGCGCCGCAGCAGCGAACGAATGCGCGCCAGCAATTCGGGCACCGAGAACGGCTTGACGATGTAGTCGTCCGCGCCGGTCGCAAGCCCGCGTACGCGTTCGCTTTCCTCGCCGCGCGCGGTGAGCATGATGATCGGCAGGCGCTCGGTGTCGGGGCGCGCGCGCAGGCGGCGGCAGAGTTCGATGCCGGACATGCCCGGCAGCATCCAGTCGAGTACCAGCAGGTCCGGCGGGCTTTCCTTGAGCTTGGTTTCGCCTTCGTCGCCGCGCGCCGAGGTTTCCACCTCGTAGCCTTCGGCTTCGAGATTGTAGCGCAGCAGCAGCGTCAGCGGCTCCTCGTCCTCGATGATCAGGATGCGGGCGCTCATGTCGCGTAACCCTATGAAGCCGCCGGAAACGGCACGGTGGTCGACGACGTGCTGTCGCCTTTCGGCCGCTCGTCGGTGAGCGCGCGGCCTTCCGCGATGTAATAGACCGTTTCGGCGATGTTGGTCGCATGGTCGCCCATGCGCTCGATGTTCTTGGCGCAGAACAGGAGGTGCGTGCAGAACGTGATGTTGCGCGGATCTTCCATCATGTAGGTGAGCAGCTCGCGGAACAGCGAATTGTTGACCGCGTCGATCTCCTCGTCGCCGCGCCACACCGCGAGCGCCTTGGTGACGTCCTGGCGCGCGTAGGCATCGAGCACGTCCTTGAGCTGGCCGAGCACGAGGTCGGCCATGTGCTCGACGCCACGGATGACCTGGGTCGGATAAGTAGGCGTCCCAAGCGCGATCACACGCTTGGCGATGTTCTTGGCGAGGTCGCCGATGCGTTCGAGGTCGTTCGCGACGCGCAACGCCCCCACGATTTCGCGCAAGTCCACCGCCATCGGCTGGCGGCGCGCGATGGTGAGGATCGCGCGTTCCTCGATCTCGCGCTGCAACGCATCGATGGACACGTCGAGCGAGACGACGCGCTGGGCAAGTTTGGAGTCGCGCCGCGCCAGTGCATCGATCGCCTCGGCGATCTGTTTCTCGGCAAGCCCGCCCATCTCGGCGACCATGCGGGAGAGGTCCTGCAGATCGACGTCGAAGGCCTTCGCGGTGTGTTGATAAACCATTGCGCTGTTCCTGCATGTCAGCCGAAGCGGCCGGTGATGTAGTCCTGCGTGCGCCGATCCGTCGGATTGGTGAAGATATGGCGCGTCGAGCCGAACTCGATCAGCTCGCCGAGATACATGAACGCCGTGAAGTCCGACACGCGTGCGGCTTGCTGCATGTTGTGGGTCACGATCACGATGGTGTAGTCGCGCTTGAGCTCGTCGATCAGCTCCTCGATCTTGGCGGTTGAGATCGGGTCGAGCGCGGAGCACGGCTCGTCGAGCAGGATCACCTCCGGCTTCACCGCCACGGTGCGCGCGATGCACAATCGCTGCTGCTGGCCGCCGGAGAGGCTGAGCCCGTTGGCGGCGAGCTTGTCCTTCACTTCCTCCCACAGTGCGGCACGCTTGAGCGCATGCTCCACGCGGCCGTCGAGCTCGGACTTCGGAAGCCGTTCATAAAGCCGGATGCCAAATCCGATGTTCTCATAGATCGACATCGGAAACGGGGTCGGCTTCTGAAACACCATTCCGATGCGTGC
The DNA here is from genome assembly GCA_034669125.1 of Hyphomicrobiales bacterium. Lineage (GTDB taxonomy): Bacteria > Pseudomonadota > Alphaproteobacteria > Rhizobiales > Xanthobacteraceae > PALSA-894. The sequence continues at coordinate 7,471 of JAXDOA010000264.1, read as the reverse complement.
GCGCAGCAGGTTGACGTCCTGCTTGGGCGAGAGGATGTCCGCGCCATCGAACAAGACCTGACCTTCCGCACGCTGACCCGGATAGAGGTCGTACATCCGGTTCAGCACGCGCAGCAGCGTGGACTTGCCGCATCCCGACGGGCCGATGAACGCCGTCACCTTGTTCTCATAGAGTGACAGGCTGATGTCCTTGAGCGCGCGCGAATCCCCGTAGAAAAAGTTGAGGTCGCGGAGAGACACTTTCGCGGTCAGCCCGGCAACGTCGACCGGCGCGTGGGCTACGCTCGGAACCGCTAGGGATGCGACATTCATGACTGCTTTCCAGAAGACGCGAGCGCGCGCGCCGTAATGCTGAGCGCGAGCACCGTGGTGGTGATGATGAGCGCGCCGGTCCAAGCCAATTTCTGCCATTCCGCATAGGGCGACAGCGCAAATTGGAAGATCACGACGGGCAGGCTGGATACCGGAGCGTTGAGGTTGAGGCTCCAGAACTGATTGTTCAGTGCGGTGAACAACAACGGCGCGGTCTCTCCACTGATGCGCGCAACCGCGAGCAGGATCCCGGTCAGGATGCCGGCGCGGGCCGCCCGATAGGCAATGTGCCACACCATGTGCGCGCGCGGCAGACCGATGGAAGCGGCGGCTTCGCGCAACGTGTTCGGCAGCAGCATCAGCATATCCTCGGTGGTGCGCACCACCACCGGGATCACGATCACGGCGAGCGCGACCGCGCCCGCATAGCCGGAGAAATGCCCCATCGGCGCGACCATCACTTCGTAGATGAACAGGCCGATCACGATCGAAGGCGCGCTGAGGAGGATGTCGTTGATGAAGCGAACGACGCTGGAAATCTTCTCGTGCCGTCCGTATTCGGCCAGATAGGTTCCGGCCAGGATGCCGACCGGTGTCCCGATTGCGACCGCCAGCATGGTGATGACAAGGCTGCCCATGATCGGATTGAGCAGACCGCCGTCCGATCCCGGCGGCGGCGTCATTTCGGTGAACACCGACAGCGACAGGCCGCCGACACCCTCCCAGAGCAACACGCCAAGGATCAGCACCAGCCAGCCGAGGCCGAACGCCGTCGCGGCGAAAGAGAGAACCATCGAGATCGCATTGCCGCGGCGGCGCTTGGCGTAAAGAGAAGAGTCAAATGAACTGGCCATGTCCTATCCGATCCGCTTCTCGATGCGCGCTAGCATCAGGCGTGCAATCGTCAGCACGATGAGCGTGATCACGAACAGGGTGAGGCCGAGCAAAATCAGCGATGAGGTATAGATGTCGCCCACGGCCTCGGTGAACTCGTTGGCGATGGTCGCCGAGATCGTGGTGCCAGGTGCCAGGATCGAGGCCGCGATCTTGTGCGCGTTGCCGATCACGAAGGTCACCGCCATGGTTTCGCCCAGCGCGCGGCCGAGCCCGAGCATGACCCCGCCGATCACGCCGACGCGCGTATAGGGCAGCACCACGTTGCGGAACACTTCCCAGGTCGTGCAGCCGAGGCCATAGGCCGATTCCTTGAGCATCGGCGGCACCGCGTCGAACACGTCGCGCGAAATCGAGGTGATGAACGGCAGCCCCATGATGGCGAGGATCAGTCCCGCGGTGAGCATGCCGATGCCGTAGGGCGGCCCCTCGAACACCGAGGACAGAACCGGAATATTTCCGAACACGGAAATCAGGAACGGCTGGACGTGCTGTTGCAAGAACGGTGCGAAGACGAACAGGCCCCAGATGCCGTAGATGATGCTCGGGATGCCGGCCAGCAGTTCGATCGCGATGCCGATCGGGCGGCGCAGCCACATCGGACACAGTTCGGTCAGGAAGAACGCGATCATCAGGCCGACCGGGACCGCGATCAGCATCGCAAGCAGCGAGGTGACGATGGTGCCGTAAACTGGCGCCAATGCGCCGAATTTTTCGGTAACGGGATTCCAGCTTTGCGTGGTGAAGAACTCGAGCCCGAGCGCCTGCAACGCGGGCATCGAACCGATGATCAGCGAAACGATCACGCCGCCGAGCAGTGCCAGAACCAGCAGCGCGGCGCTGCGGGTGATCAGACGGAATGCGTTATCGCTGACGCGCAGCTTGGCCAGCACCTTGGCCCGGCTGGGATTCTCGGCGACGCTCATGCCAGAACTCTGCAGCGCGATGTCAGCCACTTGTTACCCTCCGCGAACGACATCTGTGGCCCCTCCCTGAGGGAATGCGCGGACCTGGCCCCAAGAGCGGCCGGCCGGCCGGCCGCAGCAAACGCCATCCAGGGAGATGGGGAAAGGGCGATCCAACGCCCTTTCCCGTCGGCGTGTCAGTTCGTCACCGCGTAGAGCGGCTTGCCGCTGGCATCCCTGATCTCGGCAGCCCAGGTCTGCTCGATGTCCTTCACGACCTTGTCGGGCATCGCCACGTAGTCGAGGTCTTCGGCCATCTTGTCGCCCTTGCGGTAGGCCCAGTCGAAGAACTTCAGGGTCTCGGCGACAGCAGGCGGATCCGCGGGCTTCTTGTGAACCAGGATCCAGGTCGCCGCCGTCATCGGCCAGGATTGCGCACCGGGTTGGTTCGCCAGGATCACGCCGAAACCGGGCTGCGATTTCCAATCGGCATTCGCCGCAGCCGCCTGGAATGTTTCCGCGCTCGGCGCGACAGCCTTGCCGTCCTTGTTGATCATCTGAGTGAAGGTCAGCTTGTTCTGCTTCGCGTAGGCATATTCGACGTAACCGATCGAGCCTTTGGTGTTGGCGACGTTGTTCGCCACACCCTCGTTGCCCTTGGCGCCGATGCCGCCGGGCCACTGCAGCGCCGTGCTGACGCCGACCTTCGACTTCCAGTCGGGGCTCACTTCCGCGAGATAATACGCGAAGTTAAAGGTGGTGCCCGATCCGTCCGAGCGATGCACGATGGCAATCGCCTGTTTCGGCAGCTTCGCGCTCGCATTGAGCTTTGCGATTGCCGGGTCGTCCCACGACTTGATCTCGCCGAGGAAGATCTTCGCGAGCGTCGGACCGTCGATAACCAGTTCGCCCGCCTTGATGCCGTCAATGTTCACGACCGGCACGATGCCGCCCATGACGGCCGGGAACTGCACCAGCCCGCTGTCCTCAAGGTCCTTGCCGGTCAGCGGCGCATCGCTCGCGCCGAAGGAAACGGTCTTGGCCTTGATCTGCTTGATGCCGCCGCCTGAACCGATCGACTGATAGTTCATGCCGACGCCGGTCTCCTTCTTATAAGAGTCCGCCCACTTGGCGTAGATCGGATACGGGAACGTCGCGCCCGCGCCCGAGATGTCGAGGGCGCTGGATGGTCCGATCAGCGCTGCCGAGATAAGGCCGGCGGCCGCGATGGTGTGGATGAGTTTCAAAGGATCTCTCCTGCTGTCCGAACGAATGCACGGAGAGCCTGGGCGAATCCCAAGCCTTGCCTTCGTTCGATGTTTTCTCGTTCTTTCGACGCCAAGTCTTGGCAGCGGTTGGCTTGTTCGTGTGTTTGTTGCCGTTGCCGCCGGTACCGTTAGGCGCCTCATGTCATCGTTCTATGAAACTTCCACGACGCCAGTATGACAGTGTAAGGACTTGAAAAAATTCAACGAATTACGATGCCCCTGTGGACTAGCTGTGAATCAGTGGGAGCCGGACCGTGAAGGTCGCCCCGTTCCCGGCCTCGCTCTCGATGGCCAGCCGTCCGCGGTGGCGGTTGAGGATATGTTTCACCAGCGAGAGCCCCAGTCCGGTGCCGCCTTCGGCGCGGCTCTGCGTGACATCGACCCGGTAGAAGCGCTCGGTCAGGCGCGGAATGTGTTCGGCGGCGATGCCCGGTCCGTAGTCGCGCACCGTGACCAGCGTCTCGGCTTCGCCGCCCCGCGCGGTCGCTGCCGAAAAGCCGATATCGACCCGCTTGCCGTTGGCGCCGTACTTCAGCGCATTCTCGACCAGGTTCTCGAACACACGGGTGAGTTCGTCGCGGTCGCCCGGCACGATCGCGGCTTCGGGAGGCAGCGCGACCGCGATCTCGACATTGCGGTCGGTCGCGAGCGTCTGCAGCCCGTCGACCACCTGACGCACGATGGACACCAGATCGACCGGCGTTTCGGGATGCATGTGCTCGATCAGCTCGACGCGCGAGAGCGAGAGCAGGTCGTCGATCAGGCGCGCCATGCGGGTCGCCTGCGTCTTCATGATGGCGAGGAAGCGGTTGCGCGCCGCCACGTCGTCGCGCGCGGAGCCGAGCAGCGTGTCGATGAAGCCCGAGAGCGCCGCGAGCGGCGTGCGCAACTCGTGGCTCGCATTGGCGACGAAATCCGCGCGCATTTCCTCGACCCGATGCAGCGGCGTGAGATCGTGAAACACCAGCAGGATGAGGCCGGCGCCCTCGCCGGAGAGCGGCCGGACATGCGCCATGAACCAGCGGTCCACCGGAACGCGCTGGGCAAATTCCACGCTGCGCGGCTCATTCGTGGCGGCCACGTCGCGCACCGCTTCGACCACCTCGGGCACGCGCAGCGCGAGGGAGGCTTGCGCGCCGCGGGTGAGCGCGGGAGCGATGGTGCGCGCCGCGGCGTTGAACGTCACGACCCGACCGCCGCGATCCAGCACGATGGCGGCATCGGGCAGGCTCGCGACCAGGGAATCGAGGAGTTGCGCTTGCGGCGTTGGCGCATCGGCGATTTGCGCGGCGCCGCCCACGGCTCCGCTGCGGCCGATCAGCCTGCCGAACAACGCCCGAAGGGTCTCGATCGCCATCACGATCCGGCGTGAGCCGTCACCCGTTCACTGCTTGGACACGACACCGAGCCACAGTTCGCGCACGCCCAGGATGATGAGCGAGAGCGCGAAAGGAACAACGTAATAGAGCAGCCGGAACAGCAGCAGCCCGGCCAGCAGCTCTTCCTTCTCGAATTCGATCAGCGCGACCAGCATGGCGGCATCGAACACGCCAAGCCCGCCGGGCGAGTGACTGGCGAAACCGAGCAGCGTCGCCGAGACGAAGATCACCGAAAGCTTGATGAAATCGATGTGCGGATCATCCGGCATCAGCACATACATGGCGAGCGCGCAGCAGGAGAGATCGATGATGCCGATCGCGATTTGCAACAAAGTCAGCGGCCCGCCCGGGAGCGTCACCACCCAGTCGGCGCGGCCGATGACGCGCGGCTTGACCCAGACCCAGGCCACATAGCCGGCGAGCACGGCGAGCCCAAGGAGGGCGATCACGCGATTGAACCACGGCGGAAGCTGGTCGATGGCGCTTGCGGCCTGCGGCTCATAGGCGATGCCGAGACCGAGCACTGCGACGTTGCCGAGCCAGAACGTGAGCCCGGCGATGAAGCAGATTTTCGCCACATCGATCGCGGTCAGCCCCCAGGCCGAATAGACGCGGTAGCGCACCGCGCCGCCGGTGAACACGCTCGCGCCGACGTTATGGCCGACCGAATAGCTGGTGAAGCCGGCAAGCGCGGCGATGCGATACGGGATGTGGTTCGCGCCGATCGTGCGCACCGCGAACAGATCGTAGAACGTCAGGGTGAAATAGGCGGCCGCAACGAACAGGCCCGCGAGCATCACGTCCAGCGGGTCCGTCGCCTTCAGTGCCACGATGACGTCGGAGAAGTTGGTTTCGCGCAGGATGCGATACAGCACCGTCGCGGCCGACGCGATGATGACAAGGCTGAGAGCGAGGCCGATCCGGTTCCAGCCGATCTTCTGGTCGATAAACCGCGCCGCCGCGCGGAGTGGATGGAGCATTGTTCCCTCGGGTCGGTGGTCGCCCGTCGTTTCTTTTTTGCCGAGAGTTACTCCCGGACCGGCTCTTGTCCAGTAGCAGAACGTTTCGCCAAGCGCGAGTGCAGCGTTGCGCGCGCCCCGGATTGTCTCCGGGCAAAACGCGTGCGAGCGTCGCCACGTCATTAGGTAGGGAGCGATCATGATCTTGCGCAATCTGGGCCGATCGGGCCTGCGGGTCTCGCTGGTCGGGCTTGGCTGCAACAATTTCGGCCAGCGGATGGACCTCGAGAGCTCCACCAAAGTCATCCACAAGGCGCTCGAATCAGGGATAACCCTCTTCGACACCGCCGACGTTTATGGCGGCCGCGGCGGCTCGGAAACCGTGCTCGGGCAGGTGCTCGGCGACCGGCGCAAGGACATCGTGCTTGCCTCAAAATTCGGCATGGCGATGGACGACGGTGAAAAGAAAGGCGCTTCGCGCCGCTACATCGTGGCGGCCTGCGAGGCGAGCCTGAAGCGGCTCAGGACCGACTGGCTCGATCTCTATCAGCAGCACCGGCACGACCCGCTTACGCCCGCGGAGGAAACCCTGCGCGCGCTCGACGATCTCGTGCGCGCCGGCAAGGTGCGCTACATCGGCTGCTCGAATTTCTCCGCCGCGCAGATCGTCGAGGCGCAGTGGACCGCGCGCCATCACAGTCTCAACGCGTTCGTGTCGGCGCAGGACGAATACAGCCTGCTCAAGCGCGGCCTCGACGCGGAGCACCTTCCGACCCTCGAGCGCTACGGCCTCGGCCTCCTGCCCTATTACCCGCTCGCCTCGGGTCTGCTCACCGGCAAGCACAAGCGCGGCGCCACAGCCGCCGGCACGCGGCTCGCCATGCCGGTGTTCGCCGGCGTCGTGACCGACGCGAACTTCGACATCGTTGAGAAACTCGAAGCCTTCGTGAAGGCGCGCGGCCACACCATGCTGGAGCTTGCGTTCTCCTGGCTCGCGGCGCGCCCGACGGTTGGGAGCATCATCGCGGGCGCGACAAAGCCGGAGCAGATCGAGGCGAACGTGAAGGCGATCGGGTGGGAGCTGAGCGCGGAGGAAATGAGCGAGATTGACGAGTTGACCAAGAAAGATTGACGGATTTACCCTCCTGTTCGCGGACGGCGCGGGGGGCTTGGCATCGGTAGCGGCAACAGAGCGAGGTGAGAGCCATGGCCACATACAAAGGCGAATGTTTCTGCGGCGCGGTTGCGGTTGAAGCCACAGGAGAGCCCGAGGGCATGGGCTATTGTCATTGTGGCTCATGCCGGTCGTGGTCGGCCGGACCGGTCAATGCCTTCTCGCTTTGGAAGCCCGAGGCCGTGAAGGTCACGCGCGGCGCCGACCAGCTCGGCATGTATCAAAAGACGCCGGTGAGCCAGCGGCAGTTCTGCAAGATATGCGGCGGCCACGTGATGACCAATCATCCGCCGCTGGGGTTGATAGACGTTTATGCCGCTACGATCCCGGCGCTGAACTTCGCCCCGGGTGTCCACGTCAACTACGCCGAGACAGTCCTGCCGATGCGGGACGGCTTGCCGAAGTTCAAGGATTTCCCGAAGGAGTTCGGCGGATCGGGCGAGATGGTCGCCGAATAAGATCTCCATCTCGATTCAGTTTTCAAACAGCCAACGCTCCGCCGCCCGCCTTCGCTAAAGCTTCGGCGGGCAAGCCCGCTATAGCCCGGTTGGCGGTACCGGGCTTGCCCTCCGTAGCCCGT
>JAXDOA010000263.1:0-2564 GCA_034669125.1 Hyphomicrobiales bacterium | reverse complement strand
CCGCGCCGAACGCGATCATCGCGATCGCGACGCCGATCTCGACGCCGCGATGGCCCGGGCCGCTGGCGCCCGCATGTGATGTGTCGCTCATGTGGTCCTCGTCAGGCGCTTTCTCGGGGTGATCGGCGCGCGGACGCGATGCCGGCGGATCGACTCCGCCGGCGATGCTGCGTCCGTCAGGTTCAGTTCGTCGCGAGGAAGCCCGCTTCCTTCATCAGGTCGCGGTGGCGATTTTCCTCGTTGGCGACCCACTTGGCGTATTCGTCGCCGCTCATGAAGGTCTGGTTGAAGGCGCCGTCCTGCATCAGTTGCTTCCACTCCGGCGTCTCACGCACCTTCTTGAGCAGGTCCACATAGAACGCGACCTGATCCGGAGTCGCGCCCGGCGTCATGAAGACGCCGCGCAGCATCAGGTACTCGATGTCGAGGCCCTGCGATTTGCAGGTCGGGATATCGCCCCAAGCCATGTCGCCGGCGATCTTGTCCTTGTAGGGGAGCGTCTTGTCGTCGAACACGCAGAGCGGACGAAGCTGTCCGGCGCGCCACTGCGCCACCGCTTCGATCGGATTGTTCACCGTCGAATTGACGTGCTTGCCGACGAGTTGCACGGCGACCTCGCCGCCGCCCTTGTAGGGGATGTAGGTGAATTTGCCGCCGGTCACTTTCTCGATCGCGACCGTGATGATCTGGTCTTCCTGCTTAGAGCCGGTGCCGCCCATCTTCATGGTGCCGGACGCGGCTTTCACCGCGGCGATGTAATCCTGCGCGGTCTTGTACGGCGTATCGGCCGGCACCCAGAGGATGAATTCGTCGAGCGCCATCATGGCGACCGGCGTGAGATCCTTCCACGAAAACGGGATGCCGGTGCCGAGCGGCGTGGTGAACAGGTTCGACAGCGTGATGACCAGCTTGTGCGGGTTGCCCTTCGAGCCCTTCATATCAAGGAAGCCTTCGCCGCCGGCGCCACCTGACTTGTTGATGACAACCATCGATTGGTTCATCAGCTTGTGCTTGGTGACGATGCCCTGGATGACGCGCGCCATCTGGTCGGCGCCGCCGCCGGTTCCGGCCGGCACGATGAATTCCACGGGCCGCGTCGGCTCCCAGGCCGCCGCCGCCGGTACCGCGATTGCGGCTGCTGCCGCTACAACACCGCAAGTCGCAATGATCCTGAGATTGGCTGGGCGTTTCATGCGCTCACTCCCCAAAAGATTTGGCCGTCCCGCCGGACTGAGGCCGGCTTGGGCGAAGGTCACCGGGAATGGCGTCCCGATGGGCCAGCGCCCGTTCCTGAACAGATAATAAAGTATGCCAAAGGGCAAGAAAAATCCGCGTGCAAATAGTAATGATGCAATGCACAATTATGGTGACGTAACGTAAGATTTCGTGGTTATCTGACCGGTCGCTTTATTGCCTGCACATGGTTGAGCGCACCGGAATCATCAATTCGGATGAGCAAGATAACGGTTATGCGCCGCTTCAAGGCCACGCAATACCTCGCAAGTGCCGGTGGGTGTTAAGCGTCTCCCACATGTTCATGGCGCAACTCTGCTGCGACATTGTGCGCATTATAAAACTCTCCGTATGCCAGGGTCTGAACGATCCGTGCGCCGATGGCGCGGCTTCGGATTAGGCAAGCCCGCGACGCTTGAGATAACCGATCTCCTCTGATCCAAATCGGAAGGCCGGCCCGCAAGGGCGGCCAGACGCGCGGAGGTGTGGTGCAATTTCATCTGAACGGATTCGAGCCTGGCGATCCGGACATCTCCGACCCGGCGCAGCGATATCCGGCGTCAGGAGCAGCCGGCGCCGTCCCGCAGGAAGTCGACATCCTCATCGTCGGCTGCGGGCCGGCCGGTTTGACCTTGGCGGCGCAGCTCTCCGCCTTTGCCGACATCAAGACAGCAATCGTCGAACAGAAGCCGGGCCCTCTGCTGCGCGGCCAGGCCGACGGCATTGCGTGCCGCACGATGGAGATGTTCGAGGCCTATGGCTTTGCCGAGCGGGTGATGAAGGAGGCCTGCTGGATCAACGAGACGACGTTCTGGAAGCCTGACGAGAAGCGGCGCGAGAACATCGTGCGCAGCGGGCGCGTGCAGGACGTCGAAGACGGGCTGTCGGAATTTCCGCACGTCGTTTTGAATCAGGCGCGGGTGCACGACTTCTATCTCGACGTCATGCGCAAATCCCCGGCGCGGCTCGAGCCGCACTACGCGCGGCGCCTGATCGATCTCGCGATCGACGACGCAGCCGGCGACAACGTCAATCCTTATCAGGTCACGGCGCGGCTCGAGCGTGTCGATCCCGCGCACGACGGTCAAACCGAAACCGTGAGGGCGCGCTATGTGGTGGGCTGCGACGGCGCGCGCAGTGCCGTGCGCAAGTCGATCGGGCGCGCGCTCTCCGGCGATAGCGCCAATCACGCCTGGGGCGTGATGGACGTGCTGGCGGTCACCGACTTTCCCGACGTTCGCTTCAAGTGCCTGATCCAGTCGGCAGAAGACGGCAGCATGATCATCATTCCGCGCGAGGGCGGCTACCTGTTTCGCCTCTACATCGAGATG
>JAXDOA010000262.1:0-4652 GCA_034669125.1 Hyphomicrobiales bacterium | reverse complement strand
GCCCGAGCAGATGGTCCTGCCCCACCACTTCGGCGAGCTTCCTCGGGCGCAGTTTGTCGGCGAGCGGACGCGGCGCGTCGGCCTCCAGCCCCGCGGCTTTGAACAGGCTGGCGCCGCGTTTCGGCCGCGTGCTCATCCGCCCAACGTCATCGAGAGAGTCTGCCCGCCGCGCACGACGGTAATGCTCCAGCGCCGGGTCGTATCCTTGGCGATGCGCTCGAGGTCGCTCGTGCGCGCGATCTTCTCGTTGTTGACCGACGCAATCACATCGCCGCGCTGAAACCCGAGATTCTTCGCAAGCGAGCCGTCGGCAATGTCCAGCACCACCACGCCCTCGGCCGAGGCGTCGAGCCGCAGTTCGTCGGCGAGCGCGGGGGAAATGTTCGCGATCTTCATGCCCATGAATGGCGAGCGCGCGCGGATGGTAATCTCGTCGCGCGGGGTCTCGGGCGCGGTCTCCAGCGCGATGGCGACCTTGACCTCTTTGCCGCCGCGCACGATGCCGATCTGGGCAGTGCCGCCGAGCGGCTTGGTGGCGAAGCGGTAGTCGAATGCATTCTGGTCGTCGACGGTCTGGCCGTCGATCGCCACGATCAGGTCGCCGGTCTTGAGGCCCGCGCGCGCGGCCGGGCTTTTTTCCGTGACGGTCGCGACCAGCGCGCCCACCGGGCGCTTGAGCCCAAGGCTTTCGGCGATATCGGGCGTGACCGCCTGCAGCTTGGCGCCGAGCCACGGCCGCTTGACCGTCGTGCCGCCGCCCTTCGCCGACGCGATCACCACCTTCACCATGTTCACGGGAATCGCAAAGCCGATGCCCTGCGAGCCGCCGGAGCGCGAGAAGATCGCGGTGTTGAGCCCGACGAGCCGCCCCGCAAGATCGACCAGCGCGCCGCCCGAGTTGCCCGGATTGATCGCCGCATCGGTCTGGATGAAGAACTGATAATCCGTGATGCCGACCTGCGTGCGCGCAAGCGCCGAGACGATGCCGTGCGTGACGGTCTGGCCGACGCCGAACGGATTACCGAGCGCGAGCACGACGTCGCCGACCTGCAGCTCGTCCGAATTGCCGAGATCGATCGCGGTGAATTTCTCGCGCCCGTCCTTGACGCGGAGTACGGCGAGGTCTGTGCGTGCATCCTTCAGTACGATCTCGGCCTCGAACTCGCGCTTGTCGGACAGCGCGACCTTCACTTCGCTGGCGCCTTCGATGACGTGATTGTTGGTCATGATCAGGCCGGACGCGTCGACGATCACGCCGGAACCGAGCGCGCGCTGCACCTGCTCCTGCGGCATGCCGCCGCCGCCCCCGCCAAAGAAGCGGCGAAAGAACGGATCGTCCATGAACGGGTTGCGCTGGGTCGCGACGGTCCTGGCGGCATAGACATTGACCACCGAAGGCGCCGCCTTCTGCACCACCGGCGCGTAAGACATGCGCAGCTCCAACGGTGAAACCGGGACACGGCGGTCCTGCGCGTGCGCCGGGGCGGCGATGGCGACGACGAGGAGGGCAGCAATCAGGCGAGGAATCATGCGGGGGGTCCAGCTTCTCGGGCCGAGATATAGAGGCTTAACTCAGGCAGTTGAAGGGCAGGTTTTCCCGCCCTGAAAAGCCGTGCATCCCTCGCGTGCCAGGCCGGCCCGATGCCACGTCCGCTGCACGATTGCCTGTCCGGCCGGATCGTCCCACACTCGCCGCAGAACGGCCTAGCCAAAGGGCCGCGGGAACGGCGCTTTTCTGGGGGTTGGGGGAGCGGACAACATGGATGCGCAACAGACTCAGACGCGGCGGGCCGTCTCCGCGGCGGTGATCGGCAATGTACTCGAATGGTATGACTTCGCGGTGTACGGTTACGTCGCGGTCATCATTGCGCGGAATTTCTTTCCTCAGGGCGATGAAGTTACCGCGCTCCTCTCAACTTTCCTGGCGTACGGGCTTGGCTTCCTCGCCCGTCCGCTCGGCGGCATCGTCCTCGGTCGCGTCGGCGATACCCATGGGCGCAAGGTCGCGCTGCTGATCACCATTGCGTTGATGGCGGGCGGTACCGTTCTGATCGGCATCCTGCCGACGTACATGTCGATCGGCGTGGCGGCGCCGCTGCTCCTCGTCGTCGCCCGCCTGCTGCAGGGCTTTTCAGCCGGCGGCGAATGGGGCTCCTCGACCGCCTACATCGTCGAATGGGCGCCCGCCAACAAGCGCGGCTTCTATGGCAGCTTCCAGCAGATGAGCGTGGTCGCCGGCCTGCTGCTCGGCTCAGGTGTCGCGGCGCTGCTCAACACGGTCCTGACACCGGATCAGATGAACGACTGGGGCTGGCGCGTCCCGTTCCTGCTCGGCGGCATTCTCGGACCGGTGGGTCTGTGGATGCGACGCACGATCGACGAAACCCCGGCCTACAAGAAGGCCGTAACCGAGCGGTCAAAGCCCATCACACCCGGCGATACAAGCCCCTGGATTCTGGCATGGCGTGCCTTCGGTTTCACAATCGTCTGGACCGTCTGCTTCTATGTGCTGCTCGCCTATATGCCGACATGGAGCCAGAAGTACATGAACATCAGCGCTGCCGCGGCGCTGTGGGCCAATACCGTCGGCCTTCTCGTACTCGTCGTCGCAATACCCTTCATGGGAATGCTATCGGATCGAGTTGGCCGCAAGCCGCTGTTGCTCGCGTGCTGCGGATTTTTCGTGGTCCTGTCATTCCCGCTGTTTAAATATCTCCTTGGCAGTGGGGCCTCGTTTGCAACTTTGCTGTACGTACAAATCTTGTTCGCTTTGGCGATCTCGATGTTCTCCGGGCCGGGACCGGCTGCAATTGCGGAGATATTCCCCACGCGGACCAGATCGACGTGGATGACCTCGGGCTATGCGTTGGCTGTTGCAATCTTCGGCGGCTTCGCACCGTTGATATCGGTGTGGTTAATCACCCGCTTTGACGAACCGATCGCGCATGTCTTCTATCTTATGGCCGCCGGCATCGTCTCCACGTTGGTGATCTTTACTCTGCGCGAGACAGCCCACGAGGAACTCGGCTGAGCGCATGCTGATCACGTTCGCAGGTAAGCGCGTGATCGTGGCCGGTGCCGCACGCGGCATCGGCCACGCCATCGCGGTAGCGTTCGCCGAGAACGGTGGCGAGGTCACCGCCTGCGACCGGCTGTTTGAGGAAGTCGAGCATTTCGCGGGTCCCGCAAAGACCGGTGGCGGCACGATCCGCGCCGCCAAGGTGGACGTCACCAGCAAGATGTCGATCCAGGCCGTGCTGGCGCTGGCGGGCGGCCCGATCGACGTGCTGGTCTATGTGGCGGGCGGCATCCGCGGCCAGCGGCCGAAGCCGCTGGAGGAGGTGCCGGTCGAGGATTTTCATCAGATCGTCGATGCCAACCTCACGGGTGCGTTCCTGTTCGCGCAGGCGGTCGCGCCGGGCATGAAGCGTGCCGGCAAGGGCCGCATCGTCACCATTTCGAGCCGTGCCGCGCTGGCGCCGAGCCTCACCGGTATCCAGAGCTATGCGGCCGCCAAACACGGCCAGCTTGGCTTGGTGCGGCAACTCGCACACGAACTCGGGCAATTCGGCATCACGGTGAATACCGTGGCGCCCGGGTTCCTGCGCACCAGCCCGGATTACGAGCCGCAGTGGGAAGGCTGGGGCCCGGAGGGGCAGAAAGCGTTCGTCGAGCGCATCGCCATGCGCCGCATGGGAACCCCCGATGACATTGCCCACGCTGTCATGTTCCTTGCTTCGGATTATGCTTCCTGGATCACCGGGCAGATCCTTCCCGTGATGGGTTCGCCTAACTAAGTAGCCCGCTGGAGGAGCTCATGACCGAGCAAAAGCCGCTGGAACCCTGGCAGTGGCCGGAAGAACACTGGCGCAAGCTGGTCAACCAGGTGCGCGCCGGCAAGCGCCTGCGCCCGAAGACCTGGAAGAACGGGGCGCGCTGCGCCTTCGCGATCTCCTTTGACTCAGACCACGAGACCAATGAGCTGCGCGAGGGCGGAAAATCCATCGGTCGCATGGCCTGGGGCCAGTACGGCAACCGCGTCGGCGTACCGCGCATCCTGAAGATGCTGAAGAAATACGACGTGCCGGGAACGTTCTACGTGCCCGCCGTTGCCGCCCTGCTCCATCCAGACGAACAGCGTCAGGTGATCGCGGAAGGGCACGAGATCGGGATCCATAGCTGGATCCACGAATTGAATTCGGTACTCTCCTACGAGGCGGAAAGCGACATCATGAATCGGGCCGCCGATACGCTGGAGAAGATCACCGGCGTGCGGCCGGTCGGATCACGCACCGCCTCGTGGGATTTCTCGCCTCACACACTGCGCATCACCAAGGAGATGGGGCTCCTTTACGACTCCTCGCTGATGGCGGACGAGGATTGCTACGAGCTGCTGCTGGAAGGCGAACCGACCGGCGTGGTCGAGCTTCCGGTCGAATGGGTTCGCGATGACGCGGTCTATTTCCTGATGCACCGCTTCCAGTCGCTGCGTCCGCAAATGCCGGTGGAAGCCGTGTTCGACATTTTCCGCCGCGAGTTCGACGCGGCGTACGAGGAAGGCGGCATCTGCCAGATCACCACGCATCCGCATATCATCGGCTATCGTTCGCGCATCTGGATCATCGAGGAATTGATCCGCCACGCCAAATCTC
>JAXDOA010000261.1:0-3133 GCA_034669125.1 Hyphomicrobiales bacterium | reverse complement strand
CGCGTAGACCTTGCAGATCGAGGCATCGACCTTGATGTCCTGCCCGAGATCGCCCTTCCATGCGGCCTGGTAAACGAGCAGGCGCGCCGCGCGCAGCTCAATCTCGCTGTCCGCGATCATCCACTGGATCGCCTGCTTGTCGGCGAGCTTCGAGCCGAAGGTCTCGCGCTGTTTCGCCCAGTCGATCGCGAGTTGCAGCGCCGCCTGCGCGACGCCGATCACCGCCGCCGCGTACGGAATGCGCGCGTGGACCAGCCAGGTCTCGGCGAGCTTGAAGCCTTCACCCTCATTGCCGAGGCGGTTCTCCTCCGGCACTTCGCAATCCTGCAGGCTGATCTCGTACGGGAAGTACGAGCGGATCACCGGGACCGGCTTGTAGGAAAAGCCCTTGAACTTCTTCTCGACGATGAACGAGGTGACACCGTCGCGGCCTTTCCCGCCGGTGCGTGCGAACACGAGACCCCAGTTCGCTTGCCCCACGCCCGTGATCCAGAGCTTGGTGCCGTTGAGGATATAGCGGTCGCCGCGCTTCTCGGCGCGCGTCTGGATCGCGCGGCCGGGATCGGCACCGCCGCTCGGCTCCGAGATGGCGACAAACGTCTTGTCGCCATTCTGGATCGCCGGCACGGCGTATTTCTCGATCTGGTCCTTGCGGCCGAGGAAGATCGAATTCGGCGGGTCGTAACCGAAGGCGTGGCAGGCCGCGACGTAGAGTCCCATCTTGCACTGCGAGGACTCCTCGGCGACCACCGCCTGGCCGAGCAGGTTCAATCCCGCGCCGCCCCATTCGGACGGCGATTCCACGTGCCAGAAGCCAAGCCTTTTCGCTTCTTCCTGCAGGGGTTTCAGCACCTCGGCCGGCAGCGCATAGGCATCGTGCGGCATGGGCTTCTCGGCCGGCACCACGCGCTCGCGCATGAAACGCCGTGCGGTGTCCTGCATCTGGCGGAATTCGTGCGGCAGTTCCCACGCACCGCTGCTGTCGCTGGCACCCACTCGCGCGCTCCCTGATTTTTTCGTCGCTTGAGCCACCATAGTCGGCCCCGGCGCTGGCGCGCAATCGTGCGCAGGGCATGGCGGCGCTGCGAAGGCGAGGTTCTCAAGGTCACGCTCAGGGCCTAAGCTGACGAGCGGAGGAAACACAATGCATCGATCCATGCTGGCAGCGCTTGCGTGCGCCCTCGTTGGCCTCAATCCATTCGCGCCGCTGGCAGCCGCCGAGCCATTCCCCGGCAGGGTCGTGAAGTTCGTGGTGCCGCAGACGCCGGGCGGCGCAACCGATGTGTTCGCGCGCAAGTTCGCGCAGGTGCTGAGCGAAAAATGGGGACAGCCGGTCATCGTGGAGAACCGCGCGGGCGCGGGCGGCGTGGTCGGCACCGACGCGGTCGCGAAATCGGCGCCCGACGGCCACACGCTGCTGGTGACCTATGCGGGCTCGCAGGCGATCAACCCGGCGCTCTATTCCAAGATTCCGTTCGACTCGGTGAAGGACTTCCAGACCGTCGCGACGCTCGCCAGCACGCCGTTCATCATGATCGTCCACACCAAGCTTCCCGCGAAAGACCTCGGCGAATTCATCGCGCTCGCCCGGGCGAAGCCCGATGCGCTGACCTACGCATCCTCGGGCAATGGCTCGGTCAATCATCTGCTCGGCGAGATGCTCAAGTCGGAGTCCGGCATCAAGATGCTGCACGTTCCCTATCGCGGCGTCGCTCCGGCGATCACCGACGTGATCGGCGGGCAGGTCGACTCCGCATTCAGCAGCGTCCCGTCGGTACTTCAGATGATCCAGACCGAAAAGGTCCGCGCACTCGCGATCAGCAGCGGCCGGCGCAACGCCGCGGCGCCCGAGATCCCCACGATCGCCGAATCCGGCTTTCCGGGCTTCGACGTCAATCCCTGGTGGGGAATTCTGGCTCCGGCCGGCACCGACATGGCGATCGTGCGCAAGATCAACAGCGATGTGGAGAGCGTCCTGCGCACGCCCGAAATGATCGCGTTCCTTGCCACGCAGGGCGCCGAGCCGCTGGTCACGTCGCCGGAGAAATTTCTCGAGATGCTGCAAGCCGACATCGCGAAGTGGGCCAAGGTTGTCAAGGACGCGAACGTCAAGCTCGATTAGGGCGGCTACTCGATGCGCGAAAGGTCGCCGTCGAATCCCATTGGCGTATACATGCCGCCGTGGAATTGCCGCGAGATCGCGTCCTCGGTGTCGGGCGCGCGCATGATGTCGGCCGCGTAGTCCTCTGATTTGTCCTGCGGCTTGTAGCCGAGGAATTCGAGACCGACATTGCGGTACTTGCTGCGCGCGTTGTCGGAAACCCCGTACACAGTGATGAAATGATAGTCCGGCGCGTCGATGCAGCATTGGACCAGATGCACGGCGTCGCGCGGGCTGAGCCAGACGTAAAGCAGCCGCCGGTCCTCCGGCTTGTCGCGAAAGGCGCCGATGCGCAGGCAGGCGACCGACAGGCCGTGCTTGTCGGCGAACAGGCGTCCGACCGCCTCGCCGAACACCTTGCTCACCCCGTAGATGCCGTCCGGCCGCGGAACGACCGTCTGGTCGATGTCGCGCTCGCGCCGATAGAACCCGACCGCGTGGTGCGAGCTCGCATAGACGACGCGGCGCACACCTTGTCGCCTTGCCGCCTCGAATACATTCCAGGTTCCGACGATGTTATTCGGCAGGATCTTGTTCCACGTGTCCTCGCCAGGGACCGCGCCGAGATGGACGACGCAATCGACGTCCCGCATGGCGGCTTCCACGGATGAGAGATCGGTGAGATCGGCCTGCGCGATCTCTTCGCCGGCTTGTGCGGACCCAAGCGGCGCCACGTCGGAGAGGCGCAGCACCGGATAGCGATTGCGCAAGCCTTCGCGCAAGGTGTTGCCGATTTTGCCGGCCGCGCCGGTGATGAGAATGCGATTCATGTGACCTCTTCTCGAAATCTGATGCGACCGGCGGATCAGAACCTTCGCGGCGGGCAATCCATACGAACAGGGCGCGTCCCTTGCAACGCACCCCTGACAGGCCGGATCTGCGCGATCGCCGCCGCCCTGTTAACTTCTTCCTTGAAGAATTCTTAAAGGAATCTCTCGCATTCTCCGCGCATGGCGCGCGGAGTGGCCCGGT
>JAXDOA010000260.1:0-10583 GCA_034669125.1 Hyphomicrobiales bacterium | reverse complement strand
CGATCAGGCGGCACGGCAGGTGCAGAGCTGAAAGCCCTTGGCGCTCGCTGCAAGTTATGATATCATATTTGATAGCAATGGAGATTGGCTGTGGGACAGGTCCTTGTGCGCAATCTGGATGACGACGTCATCGACAGCATGAAGACGAAAGCGGAAATCAAAGGTCATTCGCTCGAACAGGAGCTGCGCGACGTCATTACGGCTGCGGCTCCGTTGACGCCCGAGGAAAAGATCGCGCTGACCGAGAAGTGGCATGCGTCGATTCCACGACTTGAGAATTTCGATGTTCGCGCGGCGATCAGGCACGGTCGAGACGACGAGTTTGACGAGTGACCATCGTCGTCGACGCAAGCGTTGCAGCACGTTGGTTCTTGCCGCTTGAGAAAAATGACGCGGCGAAGGCCCTTTTAAGATCGGGCGAACGCATCATTGCTCCGGATCTCGTCATCGTTGAGCTTGCAAACACTGCTTGGAAGGCAACAACCTTTGGCAATGCTCCCCTCGAAACGGGGAGAGATTTCGTTGGGGAATCGGCCAGATATTTCCATGAGCTCGTGCCGTCGAGTCGTTTGAAAGACCGCGCGCTAGAGATCGCGCTCGCCCTCAAGCACCCTGTCTATGACTGCTTCTATATCGCTTTGGCCGAGCAACGCGGCTGCCGCTTGGTCACGGCCGACGAACGCCTCCAGCGCAAGTGCGCCACGACGCCATTCGCCGCGTTCCTGACCGCCCTTTGAGGCTCCACCAATCCCCTCCGGCGATGCACAATTCATTTGCTGCGGCGCATTGCGGTCTCCGCACGGCCGCAGCTATAAATCGCCCGCGGCGCTGGGGACTCTGAGTCGTCATGACCTACTGTTGCGGCATACTGGTGCGTGACGGCCTCGTCATCATCGCCGACACGCGCACCAATGCCGGCCTCGACAACGTCTCGACCTTCCGCAAGCTGCACGTGTTCGGCGTGCCGGGCCAGCGCATCATGGCGCTCGCCTCCTCGGGCAACCTCTCGCTCAGCCAGTCGGTCGTCTCGACCCTGACCGAAGGGATCGAGAATCCGGACACCAAGGAGCTCGAAACGCTGCTCAATGCGCCGACCATGTTCCAGGCCGCGCAGCGCATCGGCACCGCGATCCGGCAGGTGCAAAAGCTCGAGGGCGCCGCGCTCGAGGCGGCGGATGTGACATTCGACGTCTCGTTCCTGTTCGCCGGCCAGATCAAGGGCGAGAAGATGCGCCTGTTCATGGTCTATGGCGCCGGCAACTTCATCGAATGCACCGTCGACACCCCCTATTTGCAGATTGGCGAGCACAAATACGGCAAGCCCGTGCTCGACCGCGCCGTCAATCACGGCATCGACCTGTACGATGCGCTCAAGATCAGCCTGATCTCGATGGACTCCACCATGCGGTCGAACCTCGGCGTCGGCATGCCGATCGACCTGCTGGTCGTCCGGCGCGACACCTGCGAGGCGGAACTTTCCTATCGCATCGAGCCGGGCGAGCCGTATTTTCACGATCTGAGAGAACGCTGGTCGGCCGCGCTGCGCGCCGCGCACATGAATATCCCCCGCCCACCCTACGGGGCCGGGCGATAGCGCAATTTACCGGTCGTTAGGGACATCGCGCGAATTGCCCATGGATCGGGCATATCCCGTTCTCCCGCATACCCCTGACAAGCCTTTCACAAGCACTCCCTCTTATGGTGCCGCGCAATTCAAACGTCGGCCCGGGGGTCGCCTGTGTGGCGGAAGGCTTTGACGCGCGTGGGAAAGCTTCGCAGGCGGAGTGACGGCGGCCGTCCGCGCACGACCGGCGTCATCCCGATCGGCGTCGTCGTCCTTCTGGCGATCGTCTGCGTCATCGTCGCGGTGCTCACCACGGCCCGGCGCGCCGACGACGTGGAGCTGCAGCAGGAGCGTCTGCTGCTGACCAACGCCATCGCGGACCGCGGACATCGCGTGTTGCGCGAACTGGAAAACATCGCCGCCGCCCACGATGTCGTCTACCAGCTGCATTACAATTTCGATCGCGACTGGGTGCATCACCTCGTCGGACTGCGCCTGAGCACGTTCTTCGATCATGACCATGTGTTCGTGACCGACAGCGCCGATCGGCTGACCTATGCGCTGCAAGGCAACGCCAGCGTTGACCCGGAGTCGCTCGCGCCCTTTGCGGCCGAGTTCGACCGCGTCATAGCCCTTCTGCGCGGCCGCGCCGTGCCGAACCGCGACGAGTACCATCAGGAGGCCGCGATCGACGCGAAGACCAAGCTCGGGCACCCGCGCGGCGTGCAGCGCTTGCAGACCTTCATGAACCGCCCGGCGATCGTCGCGGGCGTCGTCGCCGAACTACCGGCCATCGCCGGACCGATATCCGCCGGCAGTCCCCCGCTGCTGATGACCGTGAAATTCCTTGACGGACAACTGCTCTCCGACATCGGGGTGCGCTTCGATCTGCCTGGGCTGCGGGCCATCGGCTCCGATCCGGCCAGGGACGAGGAGAATGTCTACGTCGTCAGCGACAGCACCGGATCGGCCATCGCACGTTTCGCCTGGGTCCCGAACCGGCCCGGCGCAAGCATCGTCAGCACGGTGCTGCCGTTCATGGCGATCGCCTTCGGCGGCTTTGCCATACTGACCGCGCTCGCGCTGCGCTACATCCGCCGCAGCGCCGTCAAAATCGCCGAGGGCGAAAACCGCCTCCGCCACCTGGCGCTGCACGATCCCCTCTCCGGCCTGCCGAACCGCACCTTCTTCGGCGAGCGCCTCGGCGCCGTGATCGCCGACAGCGGCAAGGCCGATACCATCGCGGCGGTGCTGGCGATCGATCTCGACCACTTCAAGGACATCAACGATACGCTCGGCCACCATATTGGCGACGGGTTGATCGGGGTGGTCGCGCAACGCCTGGTGCATGCGGTGCGGCGGGAGGATCTTGTGGCGCGCCTCGGCGGCGACGAATTCGCCGTCATCACCACCGAGGCCGCCGATCTGAAGACGGTCGAGCGCTTCGCCGAGCGGCTGATAGCGGTATTGCGCGCGCCCTACTCGATCAGCGGGCACACGCTGCTGATCGGCGCCAGCATCGGCATCGCGGTGATCGACCGCGGCGCCGGCGACGCCGCCGACATCATGCGCCGCGCCGACGTCGCGCTCTACCGCGCCAAGAACGAGGGCCGCAGCCGCGCGTGCATCTACGATGCCGACATGGACGCCGATCTGCGCGAACGCAAGCAGCTCGAGAACGACCTCCGCGCCGCAATCGCCGAGGATGGCCTCTCCGTCGCCTACCAGCCGATCATGAACGCGAGCGGAGAGAAGATGGCCGGCGTCGAGGCGCTGTGCCGCTGGAAGCACCCGACCCGCGGCGACGTGCCGCCGGTCGACTTCATCCCGATCGCGGAGCGTAGCGAGCTGATCATTCCGCTCGGCGAATGGGTGCTGCGCAAGGCCTGCATCGACGCGCGGCCGTGGACCGGCCTCACCGTCGCGGTGAACGTCTCGCCGCTGCAATTCCGCCGCCAGGATTTCGTCGAGGTGGTCGAGCGCATCCTCGCCGAGACCGGGCTCGATCCGCAGCGGCTGGAGCTCGAGCTGACCGAATCCACCCTGCTCGGCAATGTCGACGACGCCGAGAAGGCGATGCAGCGCCTCAAGGCGCGCGGCGTGCGCTTCGCGCTCGACGATTTCGGCACCGGCTATTCGAGCTTGCTGTACCTGCGGCGCTTCCCGTTCGACCGCATCAAGATCGACCGCTCATTCGTGCGCTCGATCGAGACCGCCGCCGATGCGGCTTCGATCGTGCATGCGATCGTCAGCCTCGGGCGCGGCCTCGGCATGAAGGTGACGGCGGAAGGCGTCGAAACCGCCGAGCAGCAGCTGTTCCTGCGCGCCGCCGGCGTGCATTCGATGCAGGGCTACCGCTTCGGCAGGCCGATGGCGGCCGAAGCCATCTTTGAGCGCCTGCATGAGGTGAGCTTCACCCCGCTGCAGGTCATTGCGAGCTAAGCCTCACATCGGCGGTGCGACGCCGCGGCCGACATTCACGCGCGGCGTGGTCAGCGTGCCGTCCGGCGTCTTGGTCGCAGCCGAGATGAAAATCGAAGCACCCGCCTTCAACTCGCTCTTCTCGCCCGGCACGTAGACGACGATCGGCGTATCCGGCGCAACCACGATCTTCTTCTCGCCGTCCTTGTATTTGAGCGTCAGCACCTGCCCGTCGGCCGAAGCGGCGGTCTGCTCGACGGCGCCGTTGGTCATGGTGCTGGAGGGCTGCAAGTCCCAGCCGCGATGGCCGTCGCCGGTGCCGCGCATCGCCTCGGGGAAGATGTGCACCTCGAGCGCCTTCTGGCTGCCGTCGGCCTGCGGCATGCCCGCGACGCCGACATAGGAGCCTTGCTTGATGTCGGCGAGCGACGCCTTGGTGAGCGCCACGACCATCACGTTGTCGGGCAGCTTGACCTTCACCTCGCCGCTGCGTGCCTTGACGATGTAGGTGTCGCCTTCGACACGGTCGATCGTGCCGCGCACGCGCACGGTCTGTTCCTGTGCGACGGCCATTGGCGCAGCGGCGAGCAGAAGCGCAATCGTTCCAGCAATGCGGACGAACCGAGACATGCAATCCTCCCCTGACAGGTTATGGACGAAACCCCGCAGGGCTCCGTCTATTCCAGTGGCGCGAACGTGATCCGACGGCGCTTACATTCAGGCCTGTGCGATAGCTATATTCGTAAGCAGTCATGACGGATACGGCAAACATCCCGGACCTGGGCGGCGCCGGCGCGGCGCCACTCGTGCATCCGCTCTATGTGCGCATCACGCATTGGATCAACGCGCTCGCCATGCTGGTGATGATCGGCTCCGGCTGGCAGATCTATAACGCGTCACCGCTGTTTCCATTCACGTTTCCGTCAAGCCTCGCGCTCGGCGGCTGGCTCGCCGGCGGCATTCTTTGGCATTTCGCGGCGATGTGGCTGCTGATCGCGAATGGTCTCGTCTACGTGACGCTG
Organism: Hyphomicrobiales bacterium; assembly: GCA_034669125.1. Taxonomy (GTDB): domain Bacteria; phylum Pseudomonadota; class Alphaproteobacteria; order Rhizobiales; family Xanthobacteraceae; genus PALSA-894. The sequence goes on along the minus strand of JAXDOA010000260.1, from coordinate 5,576 downwards.
GGTCTGGCGACCGGCCGTTTCCGCAAGCTGCTGCCGATCCGGCCTGGCGATGTCGCACGCGATCTTGGGGCCGCGCTGACCGGCCGCCTGCGCCACGACGACCTTGCCCGCTACAATGCGGTTCAAAAACTCCTCTACCTCGGCACCCTGCTGACCGGTGTCGTGATCGTGGCGTCCGGCTTCGCCATCTGGAAGCCGGTGCAACTGCGCCCGCTGACGACGCTGTTCGCCGGCTACGAGGCGGCGCGCTACGTACACTTTTTCGCCATGGCGGCGATCGTTGTGTTCCTGGTGCTGCACGTCATTATGGCTTTGCTCGTGCCGAAATCGCTGCGCGCGATGATCAAGGGGCGATAGCAATGAAACGCCGCGCACCTCCCGGTGTGGACGCAGGCCTCCTGATCCGGGACGCCGCGAAGCTTCTCCCGCGTCCGTCGCGCCGGCTGTTCCTGCGCAACACCGCCAGCCTCGGCGCGCTCGCGCTGCTCACCGGCTGCGACATCGTCGATGGTCCATCGTCCGAGCGCGCGCTGCGCATTGTCTCGCAGTTCAATGATTGGGTGCAGGCGCGCCTGTTCGATCCGAACCGGCTCGCCGAAACCTATCCCGAAAGCGCGATCACGCGCCCCTTCCCATTCAACGGCTATTACGCCGAAAGCGAAGCGCCCGATATCGACGAGGACAGCTACAAGCTCGCGCTCGACGGCCTGATCGACAACAAGCAGCCGTGGACGCTCGACCAGCTTTACGCGCTGCCGCAGGAGACGCAGGTCACGCGGCTCATTTGCGTCGAAGGCTGGAGTGCGATCGGCAAATGGACCGGCGCGCCGCTGCACGACTTCCTGCGCCGCATCGGCGCAGACCTCACGGCGAAGTACGTGCACTTCGTCTGCGCCGAGGGCTACTCGGTGTCGATCGACATGCCGACTGCCCTGCATGCGCAAACGCAGATGACCTTCCGGTTCGACGGCGAAATTTTGCCGACGCGGCTCGGCTTCCCGATGCGCATCCGCATGCCGGTGAAGCTCGGCTTCAAGAACCCCAAATACGTCATCGGGCTGGCGGTGCTCAACAACTACACCGGCGGCTACTGGGAAGACCGCGGCTACAACTGGTTCAGCGGGCTTTAGTCCAGCTTCGCACCCGAGCGCACCACGACCTCCTTCCATTTCGCCGAGTCGCTTCGGATCACCTCGGCAAACTCCTCCGGCGTGCCGCCGGCCGGCTCATCGCCGATCGCCGCGAAGCGCTCCTTGAAGGCCGGCGAGGCGATCGCGCGATTGATCGCGGCGTTGAGCTTGTCGACGATTCCGCGCGGAATGCCGGCCGGGCCGATCACGCCGCTCCAGGTCGGCGCCGCGTAGCCCGGCACGCCGGCTTCGGCGATCGTCGGCAGATCAGGGAATCCGGGCGAGCGTCGTTCCCCGGTCACCGCGAGCGCCCGCACCGTGCCGGAGCGCGCATGCGGCGCGATCGAATTCAGGCTCTCGAACATCACCTCCACGCGCCCCGCGATCAGGTCGTTGATCGCCGCCGCGCCCCCGCGATACGGAATGTGCACGATCTCGGTGCCGCTCATGGTCTTGAACAACTCGCCGCCGACATGGCCGGGCGAGCCGTTGCTCGATGACGCGTTCGAGAGCTTGCCGGGATTCTTCTTCGCGTAGTCGATCAGCTCCGGCACGGTCTTGAACGGCGCATCCGGCGCGACCGCCAGCAGCATGTGCCCGCGCGCAACCAGCGCGATCGGCTGGAAGTCGCGCTCGATGTCGTAGGGCAGCTTCGCCACCATGTGGCGTGTGATCGCAAGCGCGCCGATCGGCCCCATGCAGAGGGTGTAGCCGTCGGGCTCGGCTTTCGCCGTCAGATCGAGGCCGATGGTGAGCGCGCCGCCGGGCCGGTTGTCGACGATGATTTGCTGGCCGAGCTCTCTCGCCAGTTCCACGCCGAGAATGCGCGCGACCGTATCGGTCGCGCTGCCCGCCGCCTGCGGCACGATCAGCCGGACCGGTTTGTCGGGGTATTCGGCCGCGGCCGGAAACGTGAATGTTCCTGCAAGCAGCAGCAATGCGGCGCCGATAATGCGCATGACGTTCCTCCCGATTTTGCTGCAGCCTAGCAAGGCGCGTTCAATCCGGAAATCGGGTGGGTTCGCCCGCCTCCAGGGCTCATATCCAGAGCAACGAATGGAGGACATCATGAGCTTTCGCATCACCGGCCTGCCGGCAGAAAACTTCGATCACCTGTTCGCGCTCGACGACGCCGAGCTTGCGGCGCTTGGCGCGGTGCGGCGCACCGCCGACGGCGCCTACCCCTGCCGCGTCAGCCTGACCGATGCCACACCGGGCGATGAACTGATCCTCACCAATTACGAGCATCACGCCGTCGACAGCCCCTACCGCATGCGCTTTGCGATCTATGTGCGCAAGGGCGAGGAGACCTACGACAAGGTCGACGAGGTGCCGGAGCAGTTGCGCAAGCGCACGCTCGCGGCGCGCGCATTCAACAAGGACGGCATGATGGTCGGCCGCGAACTGGTCGAAGGGACACAGCTCGAAGGCGCCATCGACCGCCTGTTCGCCGCGCCCGGCGCCGCCTACCTGCACCTGCATTACGCGGCACCCGGCTGCTACGCGGCGCGTGTCGAGCGCGCCTGAGGGTGGAGGTTCGGTGCGATCGGGACTATATTGGAGGCGATGAACAGGCCTCCGATTCACACCGATCCCCTCGCCGCCGCGCTCGTCCGCAAGGCGGCGAGCGGCGCGCGCGGCGAGATCGCGGACGTGCCGCTCGCGTCCGGCGACGGCTGGCGCGTCCAGGACATCATCTGCACCTGCGGTCCGCACGACCAGGAGGCCGAGGAATTGACCTCGGCCAGCAGCGTCGCGCTGGTGCTCTCCGGCAGCTTCGTCGTGCGTGACCGGCACGGCACGTCGCTTCTGTCCGAAGGGTCGTATCTGCTGGTCAACGCGGGGCATTGTTTTGCCTGCTCGCATCGCCATGGCGAGGGTGACCGTTGTCTCTCGTTCCGCTTCGAACCCGGGCTGTTCGAGCGCATTGCACATGATGCCGGGCGCCGAACGGGCTTTGCGCACAACCGCCTGCCGCCGCTGCGCCCGCTCGCACCGCTCACCGCGCGCGCGCGGCTCGCGATGACGCAGCCGGACCTGATGGAAGAGGTGGCGATCGAACTCGCCGCCGCCGCGCTCGGGTTGTCGGCCAACGAGGGCGGCGCAGCGACGCCGTTACACCAAGGCCGGATGAGCGAGGTGTTGCGCACCATGGCGGCGCACAGCGCGGCCCCGCATACCGTCGCGGGCCTTGCCCGCTTGGCGAAGCTTAGCCCCTATCATTTCGTGCGCAGCTTCAAGGCCACGACCGGCGTCACGCCGCACCAATGGCTGCTGCGCGCGCGGCTGCGCGATGCCGCCGGGAAGCTCGCGATGACGAAGGCGCCGGTGACCGCGATTGCGCTCGATGTGGGCTTTGAGGATCTGTCCAATTTCACCCGCACGTTCCACGCCGAATTCGGCGCCTCGCCGCGGCAGTACCGGCTGGCGGCGTAGTGTCATTCCGGGGCGACGCGAAGCGGCGAGCCCGGAATCCATAACCACGACTCAGGAGGCTTTGCTCACGAGCGGAGCGACTAACTTGTTTCTGGGGTTATGGGTTCCGGGCTCCGGCCTTGGGCCGGCCCCGGAATGACAAACGAGCAATTTTCTCCAAGTCCCCGAAAATCCTCTCGTCTACCTGTCTCTCATCAACGAATGGAGACAGCCATGCTCAATCACATCTCGATCGGCGTGCGCGACATCGCCCGCACCAAGCGCTTCTATGACGCGGCGCTCAAACCGCTCGGCTACAAGGCGTTAAGCGAAGGCGAGACCTCGCTTGGTTACGGCAACGATACCGTCGTCCTGTGGATTTCGGCCTCCGACAAGCCGGTGCTGGCGGACGAGAAATCCGGCCTGCATTTCTGCTTCGACGCGCCGACGCAAAAAAGCGTCGCGGCATTCCATGCGGCGGCGCTCGGTGCCGGCGGGCGCGACAACGGCAAGCCGGGCGTGCGTCCCGACTACGCGCCGAACTACTATGCGGCTTTCGTGGTCGATCCGGACGGCTACCGGCTCGAAGCCTATTGCGGCGCGGAGGCGTAAATGGCCTCGATCCGCAAGGACATGACGCTGCGCGCCGACCCCGCGCAAGTCTGGGACGCGGTGCGCGATGTCGGCGCGATTCACACCCGGCTCGCGCCGGATTTCGTCACCAACGTCACGCTCGAGGGCGATGCCCGCATCGTGACCTTCGCCAACGGCATGACGGCAAAGGAGCTGATCGTCGAAATCGACGATGCGGCGCGCCGCCTCGTCTGGTCGGTCGTCGAAGGGCGGCCGACGCATCACAACGGTTCGCTTCAGGTGTTCGCCGATCACGCCGGATGCCGCGTGGTGTGGATCGCCGACATCCTGCCGCACGATCTCGCCAAGCCGATCGACGCCATGATGCAGCACGGCATGGACGCGATGAAAAAGAAGCTTGAGGCGGACGCCACGGTGGCGGCCTAACAATGCAGCAAACGGGTGGCCGGCCGGCGCGCCGGCCACTATCTTCTCCGCCGTGACTCACTATCACGTGTTCGAAACAAAGCTCGGCTTCGCCGCCATCGCGTGGGGCGACAACGGCATCACGCGCTTCCGCCTGCCCTACCCGGACCGCGCATCGGCGCAAGCGCAGTTCGCGGGCAAGGCGAAGCCGCAGGAGCCGCCGCCACCTGTCGCAGCCGTGGTCGCGCAGGCGGTCCGATATTTCGCAGGCGAACAGATCGACTTCAGCCCGATCGAACTCGATCTCTCGACCGTCGATCCGCTCCGCCGTCCGATCTACGACGCGCTGCGCAAGGTGAAGTTCGGCGAAACCGTCACCTATGGCGAACTGGCCAAGCGCGCCGGCGTGACCGCGCCGCAAGCCGCGCAGGATGTCGGCGTTGCGATGGCCCGCAACCCGGTGCCGCTGATCATTCCGTGCCACCGCGTGCTCGCGGCGGGCGGCAAGCTCGGCGGCTTTTCGGCGCCCGGCCGCACCGAGACCAAGGAGCGCATGCTCGCGCTCGAAGGCGTGTTCATCGGCAATCAGCCGCGGCTTCTCTGATCCTGTTTGGTATGGCGCGCAAGCCGCCGCCCGCGATAAGGTCATCCCGAAAACGCCAAACAGGGAGATACGGAATGGCCAAGGTCGCGATCGTCACGGGTGCGGGCACGGGTGTGGGGCGCGCGGCCGCGCTCGCGCTGATGAAGGCGGGCTATGCGGTCACTCTGGTCGGGCGGCGCAAGGAGCCGCTCGAAGCCGTCCTCAAGGAAGGCGGCGGCAACGGCATGGCCGTGTCGGCCGACGTGAAGGACGTGGACGCCATCCGTGCGATGTTCGCCAAGGTGAAGTCGACCTACGGCCGGCTCGACGTGCTGTTCAACAACGCCGGCATGGGCGCGCCGCCGGTGCCGTTCGAGGAGTTGCCGGTCGAGAAGTGGAAGGAAGTCGTCGACACCAACCTGACCGCGCTGTTCGTCTGCAGCCAGGAA
>JAXDOA010000259.1:0-5599 GCA_034669125.1 Hyphomicrobiales bacterium | reverse complement strand
GATTTTCGGGCCCGAACAGAATCAGCCGCTCGACGCCGACGCCGTGCGCGCGGCCTTCGCTGAGCTTGCGACAGAAATCGGCAGCAAGTCGCGCGAGGAAATCGCCGACGGCTTCATCAAGATCGCGGTCGAAAACATGGCGAACGCGATCAAGAAGATTTCCGTGCAGCGCGGCTATGACGTGACGCGCTATGCGCTCAACTGCTTCGGCGGCGCGGGCGGCCAGCACGCGTGCCTCGTCGCCGACGCGCTCGGCATGACCACGGTGCTGATCCATCCGTTCTCGTCGCTGCTCTCGGCCTACGGGATGGGCCTCGCCGACATCCGCGCCACACGACAGCAGGCGATCGAGGAAGGGTTCGGCGACAAGTCGCTGGCGACGCTGAACAAGATCGGGGACAGGCTTTCAAAAGACGTCAGCGCCGAAGTCGCCGGTCAAGGTGTGCCGGAGAAAGCCATCACGGCCTTCGTGCGCGCGCACATCCGCTACGCCGGCACCGATACGGCGCTAGTGGTGAAGGCGGGACCGCTCACCGCCATGCGGGCCGCCTTCGAGAAAGCCCACAAGGCGCAGTTCGGCTTCATCGACAAGAAGAAGGATCTCGTCATCGAGGCCGTCTCGGTCGAGGCGGTCGGCGGCGGCGCGAAGTTTTCCGAGAAGAAGGGCAAGACCACGCGTGCGCGTCTCCCCTCGCCTGCCCGGCGCACGAAATTCTTCTCCGACGGCAAATGGCACAAGGCCACGGTCTACACGCGCGATCAACTCAGCGCCGGCCACAAGGTGAGAGGCCCGGCCATCGTCATCGAGCCGCATCAGACCGTGGTGGTCGAGCCCGGCTGGCAGGCCGCAATCACGGCCAAGAACCATCTCGTGCTCACCCGCATTGTGAAGCTCAGGCGCATCGCCGCGATCGGCACCAAGGCCGACCCGATCATGCTCGAGGTGTTCAACAACCTGTTCATGTCGATTGCCGAGCAGATGGGCGTCGCGCTGCAGAACACCGCCTATTCGGTGAACATCAAGGAGCGCCTCGACTTCTCCTGCGCGGTGTTCGCGCATGACGGCACGCTGGTCGCGAACGCGCCGCATATGCCGGTGCATCTCGGTTCGATGGACCGCTCCGTCGAGACGGTGATCCGCGACAATGCGGGCAGGATCAAACCCGGTGACGTTTATGTCATCAACGCGCCCTACAACGGCGGCACGCACCTGCCGGACATCACCGTGTGCACGCCGGTGTTCTCGCTTCCACCCTCCCCTGGAGGGGGAGGGTCGGCGAGCGCAGCGAGCTGGGGTGGGGTGAAGTCGAGTAAGAAGAGCACCCCCTCCCGCCGCGCTTCGCGCGGCGACCTCCCCCCTCCAGGGGGAGGTAAGAAACGTGAGATCCTGTTCTGGGTCGCCTCGCGCGGTCACCATGCCGACGTCGGCGGCATCTCGCCCGGTTCGATGTCGCCGAACGCGACGACCATCCACGAAGAAGGCGTGCTGTTCGACAATTTCAAGGTGATCGATCGCGGCCGCTTCCGCGAGAAGGAGCTCTATGCCGCGCTGACCGAAGCAAAATATCCGGCGCGCAATCCGCTGCAGAACGTCAACGACATGAAGGCGCAGATCGCCGCCAACGAGAAAGGCGTCTCGGAGCTGCGCAGGATGGTGACGCACTTCACGCTGCCGGTCGTGAAGGCCTACATGAAGCACGTGCAGGACAACGCGGCCGAAAGCGTGCGCCGCGTGATCGACCGGTTGCATGACTCCTCGTTCGAATATCCGATGGACCTCGGCACCACGATCCGGGTGAAGATCTCCGTCGATAAGAAGAAGCGCGAGCTGACGGTCGACTTCACCGGCACGTCGGAGCAGCAGCCGAACAACTTCAACGCGCCAGAGCCGGTCGCGCGCGCCGCCGTGCTCTACGTGTTCCGCGTGATGGTCGACGACGACATCCCGATGAATGCCGGGTGCCTGCGCCCGATCAACATCGTGATCCCGAAGCGCACGATGCTGACGCCGGAATATCCGGCCGCCGTCGTCGCCGGAAACGTCGAGGTGAGCCAAGCCGTGACCAACACGCTGTTCGGCGCGCTCAAGGCGATCGCCTGCGCGCAGGGCACGATGAACAACCTCAACTTCGGCAACGCGAAGTATCAGTATTACGAAACGATCTGCTCCGGCTCGCCCGCGGGGCCCGGCTTCCCCGGTACGGACGCGGTGCACACGCACATGACCAACACGCGGCTCACCGATCCGGAGATCCTCGAATTCCGCTATCCGGTGGTGCTGGAGGACTTCCACATCCGCAAGGGCTCGGGCGGCAAGGGCAAGTGGAACGCGGGCGACGGCATTCGCCGCACCATCCGCTTTCTGGAACAGATGGACTGCACGCTGCTCACCGGTCACCGCATCGTGCCGCCGTTCGGCCTCGCGGGCGGATCGGCGGGTCAACCGGGCGAAAACTCGGTGCGGCGCAAGGACGGCTCGATCGAGAAGCTCAAAGGCTGCGACGCGACCGTGATCGACGCCGGCGAAGCGATCATCATCCAGACGCCGACCGCGGGGGGATACGGGAAGGCAGAGTAGCTACTTCCCCTTCACCCGCTCCTTCCACAGCTCCCAGGCGCGCGCGATGTTGCCGGGCTGCCGGTTGGTGACGTTGTCGCCCTCGGCGTCGGAGAGATAGCGCACCTTGCCGCCGAGACCGATCGCGGTCGCCTGCAACCGCGCGTTCACCTCGGTGTAGATTGCGCGGAACACCGCGTGCTGGACCGACGGCCCGACCACGACGTTGCCGTGCCCGCGCATCAGCGCCACGCGCTTGTCGCCCAGCGTCTTCGCGAGCGCATCGCCGAGCTTCGCGTCGCGCACCAGCATTTCGCCGTCGCCAGTGAATTCGCTGATCTCGAACACCGGCACGCCGCCATAGAGGAGCCGAGGTGGAACACCGGCCGCAGCGGCACGTCACTGATGCCGAACGGAATCACGGTCGGCGAATGGCTGTGCACGACCGCCTTCACGTCGGGCCGCGCCTGATAGATGGAGCCGTGAATGAAGCGCTCGGTGAACAGGCGCTGCTCAGTCGGCTTCAAGGGTTTCGAATTGAGATCGAATTCGAGAATATCGGCCGCCGTGATCAGTGCCGGCGCAAGCGAACGCGCCATCAGATAGCGGCTCGGATCGGTCGGGTGCCGAATGCTGACATGACCATAGGCGTCGAGCACGCCTTCGTTGGCGAGGATGCGGCTCGCCAGCACCAGATCCTGCATCGCGGCCGCTTCGGCCAGCGCCGTCACGGCGTTCGATGTTTGCGCGGCCACGCGTTGGGCCGGCGGCAGCGCCAAGGCCGCTAATGCGAAGAACAGCGCCGCGACCAGTTTGCGCATGGTTTCTCCTCCCCAATTTTCGCGTTCGCCCCAAAGCTACATCGGAACCGGGAGCCGAGAAACGTCGGTTCCCGGGAACGCTCCTGCCCGCTCGGCGTTTTCGCACGTCGGGCTGTGCGAGTTCGAAATGGAGGTCTTTATGCGCAGGTTTTTGCTGGCCGGAACAATAATTGCGGCGCTGGCCGCGATCCCAACCGTCGCGTCGGCGCAATATTATTATGCCGACCCGTACGGCGCGCCGCCGGTGTTCGGCTATCCGCCGCCGCCCGCCTACGGCTACGTAACCCCGCAGGTGGAAAGCCAAGTCTATCTGGCCCCCGGCCAGACCTATGTGGCCCCCGCGCCCGGCACCGCTTATGCGGATCAGCCGATCATGATCGAAGGCCGGCGCTATTACCGCGACTGTTGGTGGGATTGGGGCCAGCGCAAGTGCGAGCTGAAGCCCTGGTGGTAGTTCGCGCTTCGGCGCGGCGAATCAGCCAGCGAACGCGTGGATGACGTTGCTTTTCGCCGCCGCCGTGGGCGGCATAATGGCATCGGCCGCGACCACGCGATTGCGCCCTGAGGTCTTCGCCGCATAGAGCGCGACGTCCGCGCGCTTGAGCAGATCGTCGATGCTGTCGCCGGGCTTGCGCTCGCTCACGCCGAAGCTAACGGTGAGCGTCATCGCGCCGTTCGCCGTATCGAAACGCAGCGCCGCCATGCGCGCCCGCAGGTGCTCGGCGATCGCCGCGCCGTCCGCGAGGGTTCGCCCTTCGAGCAGGATCGCGAATTCTTCGCCGCCAAGCCGGCCGATCACAGCGCCATCCGTCGCCGCGGCTTTCGCGACCGCCGCGATCGCCTGATCGCCGACGTCGTGGCCGTAGAGGTCGTTGATGCGCTTGAAGTGATCGATGTCGAGCATGATTGCCGTGAGCGCGCCCCGCTCGGCGCAACGTTCGCGCGCACCTTCGGCGAGTTCGAAGAAAACGCGCCGGTTGTGCAGGCCGGTCAGTGGATCGACCGAGGCGAGCCGCACCAGTTCGCGCTGCATCGCGCCTAGCCGCTCGGCCGCGCGCAGCCGCGCGTAGAGCTCGTCCGGCACGGGCGGCTTGGAAATGAAATCGTCGGCGCCGGAATCGAGCGCCTCGCCGAGCTTGCTCTTGTCGATGCTCGACGACATCAGGATCACGTAGATCGGCCGGTCGCGGCCCGCGAGCACGCGCGTTTCCCAGCACAATTCGAGGCCCGACATCGCGCCGAGCTCTCCCGACGTGATCAGCGCCGCGACTTCGGTGTCCTCACGCATGCAGGCAAGCGCCTCCGGCCCGTCGGCGAACGGCCGGACCTCGTGATCGCGCGCCTCCAGGAGCCGCGTCACGAACAACCGCATGGTGCGGCTCGGGTCGACGAGCACTACCCGCATGGGAACCCTGACATTGACGTAGGGTAAGTAAGCACAAAACCGTACACAAACCCTTGCGCCGATGCTGGAGTCGGCGTTGGCGAAATCGCAGGTTTGCGTGGACTTTTGCGCTTTGGCGGCGGCGATGGAGCCGTTGAGGGGTATGTTTTAGTAATCGGGGCGATTTGCCTCCCAATCCTAGTCCTCGCCCGGAACCGCGCGAGGCAGCCCGTCATAGACTTCATCGCGACCCAAGGGTCTGCGGAAGGTGGAAACGCGCGCCCGCTTGATCGAGCCGGTCACCGCGGGCTCTCCACGCGCAAAGCGGTAGCCGGCGCGCGCCGCCACCACGTCGCCGGAGACCGGCGCCGGATTGCACACCTGCCGCGCGCTTGAACGGCGCATCAAGTCCACATGGATGTGGTCGTAGTGGAAGGCGTTCGAGCCGGGCGCGAGCACGGTCGAGAAGTGCTGGCAGGCCGAGCCCTGCACGTCGCGCAGGAAACCCTGCTCCTCCGGCGCGCCGCGCCAGCCGTCCTTCACGGTCACCTTGCGGCCGTCGGCAAGCGTGAACGACGCGATGTCGAGCGCATTGCCGAACGCATGCTCCGAGATGCGCGCGCCGGGCTGGCCGTTCATCCCGCGGCACGAATAGGCCGAGATCTGGCGGATTTCCGCAACAGGCGAGCCGAACCAGCGCAGCGCCGCTGGCTGCACGCCGCTGGCCAACCAGGTATCGAGCGCCGAGACAATCGGACAGGCAAGCGTCGCCGCGGGCTGCACCGCGACGGCGCCGGTCGTCACCGGCGTGTGCGGAGAGCCTAACGGCACCTGCTC
>JAXDOA010000258.1:0-3223 GCA_034669125.1 Hyphomicrobiales bacterium | reverse complement strand
CCGTTGAGCCTTAGCGCTTGTTCTTGATCGGAATCGTCATGTCCTCGATCTTGAGTTCGCGCACCAGTTCGGGGATCCCCCATGCCACCGCCGGATCGGCCTTGATCTTGAAGTGGTACATGCTCTGGAGTGCCTGATGGTCCTCCTTGCGAAACACCATCTTGCCCTTCGGCGTGTCAAACTCCATGCCTTCCATCGCGGCGATCAGCTTCTCGGTGTCGGTCGACTTCGCCTTCGACACCGCCGTCGCCGCCGCCATCGCGGCCGCGAAGCCTCCCGCCGTGAAGAAGTCCGGCGGCGCGTTGAAGCGCTTCTGGTGCTCGGCGACGAACCACTTGTTGACGTCGTTCTGCGGGATGTCGTGATAGTAATAGGTCGCGCCTTCCATGCCGGGCAGCGTCTTGTAGGCCGCCATCGCGGGCAGGATATTGCCGCCGCTCGAAAGCTCGACGCCATAGCGGCCGGGGTTCATGTCCTGCAGCTTGGTCAGCGGCGTCGGGCCGGCCCAGATCACCCAGATGATCTTCTTGCCCGGCTTGTCCGTGAGCGCGTCGAACAGCCGCTGGGCGACCGCCGTGAAGTCCGTCGTCGCCGGGGGCGCGTATTCCTCGTCCACGATCTTGGCCCCGGTTGGCGCCAGCGCCTGCCGGAAGGCGGCCACGCCGTCGCGCCCGAACGCGTTATCCTGCCCGAGCGTCGCGATCGTGACGCCCGCCTTGCCGATCGCGACCGCATTCGAGATCGCGTCCTGCGAGGAATTGCGGCCGGTGCGGAAGATATAGCGGTTCCACTTGTCGCCGGTGATGGAATCGGCGACCGCCGGCTCGACGATCAGGATCTTCTTGCGCTCCTCGGCGATGGGCAGCATCGCGAGCCCGGCAGGCGACGCCGTGGTGCCGATCGCCAGGTCGACCTTGTCGTCCTCGTAAGCTTCCGCCAGCGCGGTCTTGGCGACGTCGGGCTTGCCCTGATCGTCCTTGGTGATGATGACGATCTTGCGCCCGTCGATCGCCATCGTGCCCTTGGTGGCGTATTCGAAGCCCATGCGCAGCCCGGTTTCGGTCTGCTTGGCGTAGGCTTCGAGCGGCCCGGTCTTGCCGTAGATTAGCGCGATTTTCAGGTCTTGGGCCGACGCCGCGGTCGCGAAAAGGCCGATCGCCGCTGCAATGAGAATTCTGCGCACGTTTTTCCTCCCGTGAAATCCGGCCGAAGCAGTAGCAAGGTGCGGCGCACAAACGCAATGGGCAGATTCCCGCAGGGGCGCGGGTTCTGCATGAATTGTCGGCAGAAACGTCAGCGCTTGGCGCGCGGCTGGAGCGCGGTGCCGCGATAAAGATCGGCGAGCGTGCAGCGCAGGCCGAAGTCTTCCAGGATCAATTCATCCTGGGCTCCCGAGAGGCGGCTTTGTTGCCAGCCTGAACCGGTCAACACATCGGCGCGCACATCAAAGCGGTCCTGTTGAATGACCAGCACGCAACGGCAATCGGGATGGCGCTTATAGACCTCGCGCTTGTCCTCGACCGTCTTCGATCGCATGTCGAGACAATCTCGGCTGCAAGATAAAAACGATCCGAATATCGATCATCCGGGCCGGGCGCGTCAGCATCCACCACCACGACGTCCGGCTCGGGATCGTAGTCGGGAGACACGGGCGCGAGATTCAGACCGACACTCTGATACGAAATCCACTCCGGACGGTGCTTCTCCAGTGCATCGCCAAGCAGGCGATCCAGATTGGCCACGATGCGCTGATGCGCTTTCGTCGGCGGCGCCATCATCATGGGCACACCGGCGATCAGTTCCCAATGCTCGCCATCGGGGCGCGATTCGACCCAGGAACGAAATGCCTCGATCGATAACGGCGCTGAGACTCCAGCCATGCCGTTCTCCCGCTGATTGTCAGCATTGGAAGATATCATGGCTGGCGGTTCACGGGATAGCCGTGGCCGTTCCGTCAGAACGGAATCTCGTCGTCCAGATCGCCGCGCTTGCCGCCGCCGCCCGCCATTGCGGGCTGGCGCGCCGCCGGGCGCGAGGAGCCGAAGTCGCTGGAATTGTCGTTGCCGGATTCGCTGCTGCCGCCCCCGCCGCCCGCGCGGTCGAGCATGGTCAGCGCCGAGTTGAAGCCTTGCAGCACCACTTCGGTGGAATACTTCTCGACGCCCTGCTGGTCGGTCCACTTGCGCGTCTGCAGCTGGCCTTCGAGGTAAACCTTCGAGCCTTTCTTCAGGTATTGCTCGGCGACCTTGGCGAGCCCCTCGTTGAAGATCACCACGCGGTGCCACTCTGTCTTTTCCTTGCGCTCGCCGGTCGCCTTGTCGCGCCAGCTTTCCGAGGTCGCGACGCTCATGTTCACGACCGGGCGGCCGTCCTGCATGCGCCGCACCTCCGGGTCCTTGCCCAGATTGCCGACCAGAATGACCTTGTTGACCGAGCCTGCCATTTTTCTCTCCACACCTATTTGCGCATGATCTGATCCGAAAACCGGTGTCCATCCCCGATCGGGGTCGAGGACATGCTTTTCGGGATCATGCGTATCTGAAATCACCCTACGCTTCCGCGACGCGCGCCGCGCCCGCGATCCGCACTTGTCCACGCCGATATGGGTGCGCGGACGCCCCGCCGCAGTATGTTCTCTTTTTGTTCTAGCACGCCCGGAACCTTGCGGCAAGGCAGTTTCCGGCGTTGTCAGGCACTAAAGCGCGCCTTCCAGGAACCGGAGCACCTTCGGTCCCGCATAGGCACCAAAACCCTCATCCACGGGATCGACCGACCAGAAGTGCCCGGCTCCCGGCACCACGATGGTGCGGGCAAAGAACCCGGCCTGCTTGAGCGCAAGCAGGAAGCGCTCGGATTGCGTTTTCGGGTCCGCGATATCGTCCTCGTGGCCGTAGAGCAGCAGGAAGCGCGTCGTGTTCTTGTCGACCGTGACGTAGCTCATCGGCGAGGCGTCGAAATACGTCTTGCGGTTCACCATCGGCGCGCCGCCGAGGAATTTCTCGACGATGTTGTCGCGTGGCCGGGTCACCAGATCGTGCTCCCACTGCGCCGCCATGTCGTACACGCCGTAGAATCCGACGACGGTCTTCACCTTGGGCGACACCGCCGCCTGCGGATCGGACTTGTATTCGCTCGAGAACAGCGGCTCCTCCCCGGCGAGCGCGACGAGCGAGGAGAGATGCGCGCCCGCGCTGTCGCCGATCATGCCGATCCGCTCCGGATC
>JAXDOA010000257.1:0-3253 GCA_034669125.1 Hyphomicrobiales bacterium | reverse complement strand
CTGCGCGATGGCGACATGATCACGATCGACGCCGTCAACGGCACGATCGACGTCGATCTCACGGCGGAGCAATTCGCCGAGCGCGCCAAGGAATGGAAGCCGCGCGAAACCGATTTCACCTCGGGCTATCTGTGGAAGTACGCCGAGCAGGTCGGGGCCGCGGTTTATGGCGCCGTGACCCATCCGGGCGGCAAGGCCGAGAAGGTGAGTTATGCGGACGCGTGACCGCATCCTCATGATGACGGCGCTCGGATTGTTGTCCGGGGTCACCAATGGATTCGCCTTCGAAGGCAAGGCGCAGCCGCCGGCCGAAGTGACGGCTCCGGCCGTTGCGCCCGCGCAGCCGACGCAGGGCATCAGCCGCGCCGTGCAGGTCGATGTCCCGCGTCCACCCGGATCGATCCCGCGCACCGGCGGTTATGCGCCGGCGGCGATGCCGAATGCCGCGCTGCCGCGCCCGACCGCGCCGGTCCCGGCGCTGGCCACGCCTGCGGCACCTTCGGTCGACCGTCCGCTCCCGCCACCGACCGCGTTCGCGGCTCCTGCCACGCCGATCACGCCATTCGAGGCGTTCCGCTCAGGCGCGCGCGCGCTGCGCGACGGGCAGAAGGAAAAGGCGCTGGTTTCGCTCGAATATGCCGCCGAACAGGGGCTGGTCGCGGCGCAGTGGAAGCTCGGCCGCATGTACGCCGAAGGCGACGGCGTCGAGCGCTCCGACATGCGCGCGTTCGAGTATTTCAGCGGCATCGCGGACGCCCACGCCGAAGACAATCCGGGCACGCCGCAGGCGCGCTACATCGCCAACGCCTTCGTCGCGCTCGGCCACTACTATCGCGAGGGCATCGCGAATACCGAAGTAAAGGCCGATCTTGGCCGCGCGCGCCACATGTACGCCTATGCGGCGTCGTACTTCGGCGACCCCGATGCGCAGTATCATCTGGCGCGGATGATGCTGGACGCGCACGCGCCGGCCCGCGACCCCAAGCAGGCGGCGCGCTGGCTCAATTCGGCGGCGAACAAGGGCCAGTATCAGGCGCAGGCGCTCCTCGGCCGCATGCTGTTCCGCGGCGAGACCGGCGTGCCGCGCCAGCCCGCGCGCGGGTTGATGTGGCTCACGCTGGCGCGCTCCAATGCGGGTCCGTCGGAGGGCTGGATCACCGACCTCTACGACTCCGCCGTGAAGCAGGCGACCGATGACGATCGCGCGCTCGCCGGCGAATTCCTGATGCGCTGGATGAACGGACGGCGGGATTAGCGCCGCCCAAGCTCCAGCTCGATCCAGACCGGAACGTGGTCGGACGGCTTCTCCCAGGCGCGCACATGCTTGTCGATGCCGGCCGTGACCAGCCGGTCCGCCGCCTGCGGGGAGAGCAGCAGGTGGTCGATGCGGATGCCGTTGTTCTTTTGCCAGGCGCCGGCCTGATAGTCCCAGAACGAGTAAAGGCCGCCCTCGTCGGTGGTGGCGCGGATCGCGTCCACCAGCCCCAGATACTTCAGGGCGCGAAAGCGGGCGCGCGTCTCCGGCAGAAATAGCGCATCGCCGACCCAAAGCTTCGGATCGTGCACGTCGATCCCCGCCGGAATGGCGTTGTAGTCGCCCGCGAGCACCAGCGGCTCCTCCAGCTTCAGACGTTCGCGTGAATACTCAAAAAGCCGCTTCATCCAATTGAGTTTGTAGGGATATTTCTCTGTGTCCGGCGGGTTGCCATTGGGCAGATAGATCGATGCGACGCGCAGCGCGCCGGTCGGCGTCGACACGACCGCCTCGATGAAGCGCGCATGATCGTCCTCCGGGTCGCCCGGCAGGCGCGGTGTCACCTCGTCGAACGGCAGCTTGGACAGGATCGCGACGCCGTTGAAGTTTTTTTGGCCATGGATCGCCAGATTGTAACCAAGCGCCTCCAACGGCTCGCGCGGGAAGCTCTCATCGACGCACTTGGTTTCCTGCAAGCAAACGATGTCCGGCTCGCGCTCCTTGAGCCAGGCGGCAAGGTTTTCCAGCCGTTGCCTGATCGAATTCACGTTCCAGGTGGCAATGCGCATGGGCTCGTCCGGGCTTTTGGACGATTTACCATGCCGGAACGCGGGATGTGGCGGGAAAGCCAGGTTGTTCACTCAATTGGTAATAAAACGCCTGCGACCCGGTTACCTACGGAAACCGGAATATGGTAGAGAACAGCCGCTTGGGGAGAGAGTCTCGCCGGGCTGGCGCCTTGCGTCCGGGGGAACGATCTTCTAACCAGAGGGGAGCTTCGGGGGCGGTACGCAAACCGGGGCCTTACAGCACGTGAACAGACGGCGGACTTGGGTTCTGGGGGCTGTGGCATTGGTGGCCGTGGCGTCGGGTGCGTACGCGACGCGTAGCCTGTGGAGCCCGCAGGGTGCGGTCGCACAGGCGCCGGCTGCGCCGCGCCTCGTGCCGGTGGAAATTGCGCGCGCGGTCAAGAAGGACACGCCGGTCGTCATCGAGGCGCTCGGCACCGTCATGCCGATCGCCAGCGTGGCGATCAAGCCGCGCATCGACAGCGAAATTACCGCCATCCACTTCGCCGACGGCGCGCGCGTAAAACAGGGCGATGTCCTCATCACGCTCGATAGCCGCGCAATCGAGGCGCAGATCCTTCAGGCCGAGGGCAACATCGCGCGCGACAAGGCGCAGCTCGAAGGCGCCGAGCGTGATTTCCGCCGCTACACCGAACTGGTGGCGAAGAATGCGACGCCGGTCACCAATCTCGACAATGCCAAGACGCAAGCCGCCGTCTACGCGGCCGCGATGAAGGCCGACGAGGCATTGCTGAAGAACCTCCAGGTCCAGCTCAGCTACGCCACCATCTCGGCGCCGATCAGCGGGCGCATCAGTGCCGCTTCGGTGAAAGTCGGCAACTACGTGCGCTCCGCCGATCTGGGTCCGATCGCGACCATCATCCAGACCGCGCCGGTCTACGTCTCGTTCCCGATGCCGCAGGATCTTCTGCCGCCGCTGCGCGATGCGATGGCCGAGGGCGCTCCGAGCGTCGAGGCGATCGTTCCGGGCGACACCAAGCGCGCGCTCGGACGCGTCGCGATGGTGGAAAACACCGTCGACGCGTCGACCGGCATGGTGAACGTGCGTGCCAACATGCCGAATGAAAACGAAGTGCTGTGGCCCGGCACGCTGGTGAACGCGAAACTCAATCTGCGCCAGGAACAGTCGGTGGTGGTTCCGACCGCCGCGATCCAGGTGAGCCAGCGCGGCACTTTCGTGTTCGTGATC
>JAXDOA010000256.1:0-3968 GCA_034669125.1 Hyphomicrobiales bacterium | reverse complement strand
CTGGCGGATAGGCCGCCTATCGGTCCCTCCCCGTCCTCTCCACCTCCTCCACTGTCCGCCCTGCCCTCGCCCTGTACACCGGCAGCGACCAGCCGTGGGAGAGCGCGCGGATGACGAAGCACGCCGCGAATCCGGCCGCGACCGCGTCGCTCCGTCATGCCCGGCCTTGTGCCGGGCATCCACGTCTTCATTTCTCGCAAGAAAGACGTGGATGGCCGGGTCAAGCCCGGCCATGACGAAGGAAGGAGCACCTTCCCGCTCCCAGGCGCTCTCCCTACATGTCGGCCAGCCTCATCGCTCGCAGAGGAGCACCCCATGCCCGCCCTGCCCCGTCTCGTCGGCATCAATCACGTCGCGCTCGAGGTCGGCGACATCGAGGAGGCGCTCGCCTTCTACGGCAAGATCTTCCGCTTCACGCTGCGCGGGCGCGGCAAGGGCCAGGCCTTCATCGACATGGGCGACCAGTTCCTCGCGTTGAGCGAGACGAAGACGCCGCACCAGGACCGCCACCGGCACTTCGGCCTGGTGGTCGACGACCGCGCGCAGGTGAAGGCGCTGGCGCAAGCCGCGGGGGCCACCATGGTGGACGGGCCGTTTCTCGATTTCCTCGATCCCTGGGGCAACCGCATCGAGGTCGTCGCCTATGCGGACATCCAGTTCAGCAAGGCGCCGCATGTGCTGCGCGGCATGAAGTTCGACGGCGCAAAATCCGCCAAGGCGAAGAAGGAGCTCGCCGACAAGGGCATCGCGTCTACGGTTCTCCCCCGGGGATAACGTCCCGAAAAAAAGTTATCCCCGCTCGAAAAACCTGACGGATAATGCGTGCACCCTGCTCGCCGACGAGCGCGCCGGTCACGGCGAACACCGCTATGCCGAACCAGTCGAACGCGGTGAGGAACGTGCCCAGCATCGTGCGGTTTTGCCGGGGCGTCGCGTCGGGTGCCAGCGAGCGAGCCCGATTGCCCCCTTTCGCGCCGCCGCCTATATGCGGCCATGTCCTCAGACACGGCACCCGCGCTCCCGGCTCCCGCAATCGCCCCCGCGGACTGCCCGCGCTGCCTCAAATCCCCCGCGCTCTGCGTTTGCGATCAGGTCACGCCCTTCGACAACCGCGTCGAACTGCTGATCCTCCAGCACCCGCAGGAGCAGGACCGCGCGCTCGGCTCGGCGCGGCTCGCCGCGCTGCATTTCAAGAAGGCGCTGTTCAAGATCGGCCTGTCGTGGCCGTCGCTCTCGAAGATCGTCGGCCGCGAGACCGACCCGAAAGCCTGGGCGATCCTCTATCTCGGCTCGGCGAAGGCCGAGACCCTGGCGCCCGGCCGCCCCATCGTGGTGGTGAACCACAAGAGCGAGGCGCTGCCCAACCAGGATCAGGCGCTGCGCGATATCGAGGGCATCATCCTGCTCGACGGCACCTGGACGCAGGCCAAGGCGATGTGGTGGCGCAACGCCTGGATGCTCAAGTGCCGCCGTGTGCTGCTCGCGCGCGAGCGGCCCTCGCGCTACGGCAAGCTGCGCAAGGAGCCGCGGCGCGACGGGCTTTCCACCATCGAAGCCGCCGCCATGCTGCTGGCGCGGCTGGAGGAGAACCCGAAGATCGAGGCCGCGCTCAACACCAGCTTTGCCCGGATGCTGGAGCGCTACCGCGCGGCGTATCCGAGGGGCAAGAAGCGGGCGTAGCGCTAAGGGTTGCGGTAAAGCCGCGCGGCCTCACCTCACGCCCGTTCCCTTGCAGCGCTGGCACTTCACCACCTTGTCGCCCTTCTTCAGGAGGCCCTTGCCTTCGCAGTTCTTGCATTTCTGCTTCTTCTTGATGTTGGGGCCTTTGAGATTGTCCATGACGGTCTCCTGTGTGGCGCGCGGGCCGCGCTTAGCACGACGAGCCGCTCACTTCACGCCGTAGCTCGCGAACGCCGGCGGCGATTGCCGCCTCATGCGATCGGGCGTACCGTGCGGCAGCCTGATGTCCGCGGGGGACCGCCATGAGATCGCACGCCCTGCTCGCCCTTTGCGCCGCGCTCGCGGCCACGCCCGCCCTCGCGCAATCCAGCAAATCCGATCCGCCGCCGGCCGATTTCAAGCCGCTGCTCTCGCCGATCCTGCCGCCGCTGGTGCTGCCGCCGAATTCCTACATCTCGCCCGGCTCGATCAGCGGCGATCCGGTCACGCCCTATTCGTCGACGCCGGGCTACGACAACGCGCGTTCGGCGCCCACGCCGGGCTTAAGGCTCACCATCCCGACGCGATAGCGGGCGCTGCATCGCGACCATGCGCTCGCTGCCGCGTCGGCAACCTTGCACGGCTGGAACGCCGCCGGTAACGTCCGCGCAAAGCTCGGCCGAAGATCGAGCTCGGCGCGATCGTGAGCGCCACAAGGGAGGACCTCATGCAATTCCGAACATCCGGAATGCTTCGGCTTGTCGCGGCCGCGGCGGTCTTGGCGCTCGCCGGCGGCGCAAGCCTGCCCGCCTCGGCACAGCCGATTACGCTGTCGATCATCGATGTCGGCGGAGACCTGTCCTCGACGCAGGCGATCGTCGAGAACTACCGCAAGGCCAATCCGAACAAGATCAAGGACGTGCGCATCCAGCGCGCGCCGCAACCGGAGCTGCCGGCGAAAATCAAGGCGCAGCAGGACGCCGGCCGGCTCGACATCAATCTGATCATGACCGGGCAGGCCGCGGCCTCGGCGATGATCGGCAACGGGCAACTGGTGCGGCTCATCCCCGACCACGAAAAGCTGTTTCTGATCGACGATTTCACCGAGGCCGGCAAGGCGCACCTGAAGGAAGGCGAAGGCTTCGTCATCCCGTCGGTGGTGAGCAATGGCGGGCCGGTGTTCATCTTCAATCCGAAGAAGGTGCCGAACCCGCCGAAGAGCGCGCAGGAACTCCTCGCCTGGGCCAAGGCCAATCCGGGCAAGTTCTTCTATGCGCGGCCGGCCAACAGCGGCCCGGGCACGTCGATCGTCGTCGGCCTGCCCTACATTCTCGGCGACAAGGACCCGCGCGATCCGGAGAACGGCTGGGACAAGACCTGGGCGTTCCTCAAGGAGCTCGGCCAGTCCATCGAATACTATCCGACCGGCACCCTGTTCACGCTGCGCGAGTTCGCGCAGGAGCAGCGCTGGATGATCGCCGGCATCATGGAATGGGACATGAAGCCGCGCGCCGAAGCGGTGGTGCCGCCGGAATCGAAGATCACCATTCTGGAAAACACCACGTTCCTGATCGACGGGCACTATTGGGCGATCCCGAAAGGCGTGCCGCAGAACGAGATCGACATCATCCTCGACCTGATGAAGTTCATGCTCCAGCCGGACCAGCAGCAGTTCACCTGGCGTGGCTTCATCGGCCCGGTGAACAAGAAGGCGACGCTCGCCTCCGCGCCGCCGGACATCCGCGACTACGTCAAGGAATTCTGGCGCCCCGAATACGACGACATGGAGAAGAAATTCAAAATCGTGCCCATGCTCGAGGCGCGCAAGCTCACTTACATGTTCGACCGCTGGGACAAGGAAGTGGGCGCGCAGAAGATCAAGCGTCAGTGAACCAGACTCTCAACTCGCTCCGCTTTCGCATCACCAAGCGCTTCGGGGCGAAGGTCGTTCTCGACGACTTCGCCCTCGAAGTGCGGGGCCGCCAGTTCGTGACGCTGCTGGGCCCAAGCGGCTGCGGCAAGTCCACCGCGCTCAACATCGTGGCCGGCCTCATCCCGGCGAGCGATGGCGAGTTGTGGATCGACGATCAGCGCATGGATCACCTGCCGGCCGAGCAGCGCGGCTTCGGCATGGTGTTCCAGAACTATGCGCTGTGGCCGCACCTGACCGTGGCGCAGAACGTGGCCTTCGGGCTGGAGGAGCGAAAGTTGCCACGTCCGGAGATCGTGAAGCGGGTCGAGGAGGCGCTGGCCTCGGTGAAGATGGAGGCGTATGGCGGGCGCCGGATTCACCAGCTTTCCGGCGGCCA
>JAXDOA010000255.1:0-2894 GCA_034669125.1 Hyphomicrobiales bacterium | reverse complement strand
CACGTCGTAGGTCTGCGCGATGCCGCATGAGCGCGCGACGCCGACGAGGTCGACACCCTTGTCGGTGTGGCTTGCCTGCATGCCGGTCTCGCCATAGCGCTGGTTGTCGAACACGATGACGGCGAGGTTCTTCGGTTGCTGCACCCCGATGGTCGCGAGCGCCCCCATCCCCATCAGCGCCTCGCCGTCGCCGGTGATGACCGCGACCTTGAGCTTCGGCTTCGCAAGGGCGAGGCCGAGCCCGATCATCGCGGCGCCGCCCATCGCGCCCCAGAGATAGAAATCGCTGTCCTTCTCGCCGAGCGAGGCCATGTCGTAGGTGCAGGAGCCGAGCCCCGGCACCACGAACAGATCCTTCGGCCGGTTCGCCATCAGCGTGGCGATCGCCTTGCGCCGCTCCAGCATCATTTCCACACCTTGCGGCCGATCATCTTCTGCGAGAGCAGCACGGCGACGGCGAAATCGCCGCCGAATGCGAGATCGGCGGCGGCCTGCGCGGTGTCGGCAACCTGTTGCGCCTCGGTCACGCGATAGACCTTCACGCCCATCGCGGTCAGCACCGGCTCGGTCGCCTGCGACATCGGCACCTGCCACGGATTGAACTCGGCCCACTCGCCGCGCATCGTGATGAAGGTGAGAAACGGGAAGCGGCAGGTGTTGATCAGCGAGAGCATGTTGATGCAATTGCCGACGCCGCTCGACTGCATCAGCAACGCCGAGCGCTGCCCGCCGAGCCAGGCGCCGGCCGCGAGCGCGACCCCCTCCTCCTCGGTCGAGAGCACGACATCGCGAATATCGTTGTCGGCTTTGCAGCGCGCGATCAGCCGCGCGTGGCCTGCGTCCGGCACGTAGCCGACCTGGCGGATGTCGGCGCTTTTGAGCACGTCGAACAGCTGGTCGGGCCAGCCCGTCTGATTTTCCACCTAGTCGTTCTCCCGTGGCCGCACAGTGTCCTGCTCCGAATCGTCGGCACTCTCCGCAGCCGGGATCGCGTACGCGCCCGAGAACCAGCGATTGAGGTCGACGTCCTTGCAGCGCCCGGAACAGAACGGCCGAAAACGCTCGGCCGCGGGCTTGCCGCAGTTGGGGCAGGGCTTGGAAACGTAGGATGGTTCTGCCATGGCGTCCAAATAAGGCGTTCGCGCCCTCCATCAAAGCCCGAAATGCAGCCCTGCGTCGAACGATGGACCTTCCTTGCGCTTCGCGCGTTCTGATCCGGATCAGGGAAGGAACGCGTCCATGCGACTGGCTCTGTTGGGTACGCTCGGCGCCGCTTTTGTGGCGACCGGCGTCTGCGCGCAAATGCAGAACACGACGCCGCGCCCGCAGGACTTGCGTCCGGTTTCGTCTTTCTCCGGCATTGCGGATCAGGCCGACCGCTCGCGCGCGCTGTTCAACGAGATCGCCAAGGTGGTCACCCACCCGCGCTGCATGAATTGCCACCCGGCGGGCGAGCATCCAACGCAAGGCAATGACCGGCATGAACATCTGCCGCCGGCGCCGCGCGGCGAAGCCGGAGCAGGCGTTGCGGGCCTGACCTGTTCGGCCTGCCACATGGAAAAGAACTTCACGCTGGTCGGGACCGACGCGAGCTACAAGAGCATTCCGGGTCACCCGCGCTGGCAACTCGCGCCGCTCGAGATGGCATGGCAAGGCAAATCGCTCCGCCAGATCTGCGAACAGCTCAAGGACCCCGCGCGCAATGGCGGCCGCACGCTCGCGCTCCTGCAAGAGCATTTCGCGAAGGATGATCTCGTCGCATGGGGTTGGGCACCGGGCGAAGGCCGCGAGCCCGCGCCGGGCAGCCAGCAGCAAGTCGGCGAACTGGCGCAGGCCTGGATCGATAGCGGGGCGCAGTGCCCGAACTAGCTATTTCAGCGACACCCCGCCGTCGATCACCAGTTCGATGCCGGTGACGTACTTCGCCTCGTCGCTGCCGAGATAGACGACGCCCCACGCCACGTCCCACGCCTCGCCCCCGATGCCCATCGGCACCTGCGCGGCGCGTACGCGCCACATCTCCTCGACGTCGCCCTTCGCGTAGGACTGCGCCAAGCCGGCCGAGTGCTCCACCATCGGGGTCTGCATCAGACCGGGCAGGATCGCGTTCACGCGCACGCGCTTGCTCGCATACTCGACCGCGGTGGTGCGGGTGAGGTGAAGCAGCGCCGACTTCGAGGCGTAATAGGAGGAATAGGGAACGCCGGTCCAGCGGATGCCGGCGACCGAAGAAATGTTGACGATCGAGCCGCCGCCCTGCACCACCATCAGCGGGATCACGTGCTTCATGGTGAGGAACGCGCTTTTCAGGTTCACGGCGATCACGCGGTCCCATTTTTCCTCCGGCAACTCGACCACGCCGCCGATCTCGGCGATGCCGACATTGTTGTCGAGGATGTCGATGCGGCCGAAATCCGCCACGCAGGCCCGCACCATCGCCTCGACGTCGTCGCCTTTGGTCACGTCGGCACGGAACGGCAGCGCGAGGCCCCCCTCCCCCGAGATGATGTTCGCGGTTTCTTCCGCCGCGGCAAGATTGACGTCGACACAGAACACCTTGGCGCCCTCGCGCGCACAGGCGACCGCGCTTGCCTTGCCGTTGCCCCATCCGGGCCCGATCGAGCCCGCGCCGACGATCATGGCGACCTTGTCCTTGAGACGGTTAGGCACGGGCTTTCTCCTGCCGTTTTGAATCGAGTTCGCGCAACTCGGTCTTGAGGATTTTTCCGTAATTGTTCTTCGGCAGCGCATCGACGAACACGTAATCCTTCGGCCGCTTGAAGCGCGCGATCTCGGAGAGGCACAGCTCGTCGAGCTCGCCCGCGCGCGCGTCGCCGACCACATAGGCGACGACGACCTCTCCCCAGTCGGCATGCGGGCGTCCGATGACTGAC
>JAXDOA010000254.1:0-3255 GCA_034669125.1 Hyphomicrobiales bacterium | reverse complement strand
GCGCTCGCCGCTGGCAAGTTCCATGAATGCGAAGTCCGCGTGCGGCGGTCCGACCAGCCCGGCTTCGGAGCCGAGCGCACGCACGTAAGCCATCGCGGCATGATTGCCCGAGAGGAGCAGATGGTTGCCGTTATCGATCACCAGGTCGGTCGCCGCATCGTAGTAGGAGCGCGCGCGCCCGCCCGCCTGCTGCATCGCCTCGTGCACGACCACGCGCGCGCCGCGTTCGCTGAGGCGGACCGCCGCCGCAAGACCGGACAGCCCGGCGCCGATGACATGAACGTTGCGCGGCATCAGATGAACGCGTAGCGCAGGATGGTGAGCAGCAGGAGCGGCTTCGACACCTTCACCGGGGCGCGCGGGGCCGCCCAGCCGCGCTTCACCAAGGCTTTCAGGATCGCGCCATAAGCGACCCGCATGATGCGCGGCGCCCGCACGCTCTTGCGTGCGCATTTGTTCATGATGCGGTCGGCTTCGGCGAAATGCCCCTGAGCGCGCGCCACCACCTCGGCGCAGGCCTCGCCGAGACGCGGATGCGCCAGCACGGCGGCCGGATCGTTGGTCAGGATATTCGCGGCCTGCAAGGCCTCACGCGGCAGATAGAGCCGTCCGATTGCCGCATCCTCGTCGATGTCGCGCAGGATATTGGTCAATTGCAGCGCGCGGCCGAGATGATAGGCGAGCGCGATGCCGGCCTTCTCCTCCATGCCGAAGACGCGCACGCAAAGCCGTCCGACCGCGCTCGCGACGCGATCGCAATAGGCATCGAGCTTGGCCCAGTCGGGCGCGCGGATGTCGGCGACGACGTCCATCTCCATGCCGTCGATCACGGCCTGGAAGTCCTCACGGCGCAGCTTGAACGCCTTGACCGGAGCCGCAAGGCTCTTGGCGCGCGAGACCGCGCTGCCCTTGTAGAGTGCGTCGATATCGGAGCGCCACAGCCGCAACTGGTCGAGCCGCTGGTCGCGCGGCCCGCCATCGTCCGCGATGTCGTCCACCTTGCGGCAGAACGAATAGATCTCGAACATCGCCTCGCGCTGCGCGCGCGGCATGATGCGCATCGCGGTGTAGAACGAGCTGCCGGAAGCGCGCTGGGCAGCGCTGTTTTGGGTGTCGGCGATGGCCACGCTACTCACACATGTCAGGCATTGCGCTGCGCATCCTGCGGCTTGCGCGCGGGCCGCGGCCGTCCGATGCGGCGCAACGAATTGATCAGCACGGCGCCAAGCCCGTAAAGCGCGAATTGGGCCTTGCTGAGGTGTACGCGCTCGCTCAGCGGGTCGCGTGCCTGCAACAGCACCACGATGTGGCGCGCATAGGTGTGGATCACGGCCACTTCGTGCGCGAGGCGCGTGTTCTCGATCAGGCCGGAGAACGGCTCGCTCTCGCGCAGCAGACGCTCGTTGCGCGCCGCGAGATCGTGAACGCAGCGCAGGAGTTGCGGTGAGGCTTGCGCGGCGCCAAGCTCCTCCGGCGTTGCACCCGCCGTCGCGAAGGCATCGAGCGGGATGTAGACGCGATTGAGCTCGCGAAAGTCCTTGCCGCAATCCTGCAGGTGATTGTTGATCTGCAGGGCGGCGCACAGCGCATCGTTCGCGCCCCAAGTGGCGCGGCTCTCGCCATGCACATCGAGCACGAAGCGCCCGACGGGCATTGCCGAAAAGCTGCAATAGTGGATGAGATCGTCCCAATCCTGGTAACGTAGCTTGGTCACGTCCATGCGGAATGCGGTGAGCAGGTCCTGCGCGTGGCGCGGCGGCAGGCCGCGCTCGGCCAGAGCGGCGCGCAGGCGCACCGCTTCCGCGTTATCGTCGCCGTTGCCGAGCAGGTTTGCTTCCAGCCGGTCGAGTTGCGCGAGCTTGTCTTCCGGCTTCAGGCTCGCATGGTCCGCGATGTCGTCGGCGACGCGCACGAACTCATAGAACGCCAGAATGATGCCGCGATGGCGCGCGTCGATCAGCCACGACGCAACCGGAAAGTTCTCGTCGCGATGCCCCTTGCCCGAACGCAGTTCACCCGCCGTGGTCATGAGCCTTCGCCTGTACGCGCCCTTTCCAGATGCCGCCCTTGCCGGCGGCATATTGGTACGCGGAGTCCAATGTGTAGAGCATGAACAGGAACGTGATAGCGGGCAGCGCTATGCCCCACAAGGGCGAGAGCCGATAGAAGCGCAGGATTGGCTGGAACGAGATCGCCATCAGCGCCCACGCCGCAACGCCGAAGATCTGCGCCCAGCCGGACGCAAACAGCGCCATGAACGGCGGAACCAGATAGGTCAGAAACAGGCCGGCGACGGTTCCGATGAGCGCGAGCGGCGAATAGTTGAGCTGCGCATAGGCCGAGCGCGCGACCATGCGGCGGATGTCGCCCCAGCTCGTATAGGGCCGGATGCTGATCACGCGATCGGTGAGGCCGAGCCAAATGGGCCCCTGCTTCTTCATTGCGCCGGCGAGCGCACAATCGTCGATCAGCGCATCGCGGATGATGTCGATGCCGCCTGCAGCGCGCAGCGCGTCCGTGCGCACCAGCATGCAGCCGCCGGCCGCACCTGCCATCGGGTGATCCGGCCGGTTCACCCAGGCGAACGGATAGAGCATCTCGAAGTAATAGATGAAGGCCGGGATGTGCACGCGCTCGGGCAAATTCTCGCAGCGCCAGCGGGCGGTGAGCGAGGTGAGCACCAAACTGTTCGCTTCCGCATGCGCGACCAGCCAGCGCGCGGTGTCGGGTGCATGCACGATGTCGGCGTCGGTCAGCATCAGGTATTTCGGCGCGAACTTTTCTTCGGCGGCAGCGATGCCCTGCTTCACGGCCCACAGCTTGCCGGTCCAGCGGGGCGGCAGGGCGCCGCTGTTGATGACGGTGAGGCTGTCCTCTTTGCCCAGCGCCGCCGCGGCGCGGCGGGCGACATCGGCGGTGCCGTCGTCGCTGTCGTCGTCGACCAGCACCAGCGCGAGCGCCGGGTAGTCCTGGGCGAGCAGCGAAGTCACGCTCTGCGCGATGTTGTCCGCCTCGTTGCGCGCCGGGACCACGACTGTCACGCGTGGAGGGTTGGCGGGGGGCACGATTGCGGCGTCGTCGCGCTCGCGGCCGAGCCAGAAGCCGCCCCGCGCGAACACCAGGTAAATCCAGATGGCGAGCGAGACCGCCGCCAGGGCCAAACCGATCATCCTCAAGGGACTAAAGGGGCCGCAAAACCAAGTCCAGCAAAGGGTTGCGACCCCTGGGTCGGGGTGCCATAGGACACTCCCGGTA
>JAXDOA010000253.1:0-19022 GCA_034669125.1 Hyphomicrobiales bacterium | reverse complement strand
CGCAGATAGATCGAGCCGCCGTCATCGGCCTGCATATGGTCGAAGCCCCATTGCATGATGGCGGCGAGTTCATCGGCATAGGCCGGCTCGAAATAGGCGAGGCCCGCTTGCGCCATGCCGATCAGCGGCGTGCCGATCGATTGATGCGCGCCGCCTTCGCCCGCGAGCGTGATGCCCGAGGGCGTCGCGACCAGAATGAAGCGCGCCTCCTGGTAGCAGGCGTAATTGAGCGCATCGAGGCCGCGCGCAATGAACGGGTCGTACAGCGTGCCGATCGGGAACAGTCGTTCGCCGTTGATCGAATGCGACAAGCCGAGCGCGGAGAGAAGAATAAACAGGTTATTCTCGGCGATGCCCAATTCAATGTGCTGGCCCGCCGGCGAGAATT
The DNA here is from genome assembly GCA_034669125.1 of Hyphomicrobiales bacterium. Classification (GTDB taxonomy): domain Bacteria; phylum Pseudomonadota; class Alphaproteobacteria; order Rhizobiales; family Xanthobacteraceae; genus PALSA-894. Next base: position 18,634 of record JAXDOA010000253.1, on the reverse strand, counting down.
CCCAGTTGAAGGTGGAGGCGATGCGTTCGCTCTTGAACACGTCGGCCATTTTCTGGCGCGCGAACAGGTTGCGCCGGTTCACCCATGGGCCGAGGTTTGTCGAGACGGTGACGTCGGGCGAGGTCGTCACGATGCGCTTGACGAAATCCGAGTCGCCGCGCCCGAGCTCGTTCAGCAGCGCGCCAAACCCGAACTGCGTCGACATGGTCGGCTGGATGGTGATGGCCAGCTCCGCCGGCACCTCGACGCGCGGCGCCTGATAGCGGCGTGGCTCTTTGGTGGCGAACGGCACGCGGTCGAGGAACGCCTGCAACTCCGCGGGTGGTGTGGACAGCCCCTCGAACCGGTCCCACTCATGCCCGGGCCGCACGTTCATGGCCTCGCGCAAGGTATCCATCTGCGCGGGCGTCATCATGCCGGCGTGATTGTCCTTGTGACCGGCGAGCGCGAGCCCCGAGCCCTTGATCGTGTAGCAGATGAAGCAGGTCGGCCGATCGCTGTCGGCATTGGTGAACGCCTCGATCAGCGACGGAAGATCGTGCCCGCCGAGATTGCCCATCAGCCGCGCGAGTTCGTCGTCGGAGCGCTTGTCGATCAGGCGGCTCACCGGCCCCTGATCGCCGAGATCGTTCATCAGGCGCTTGCGCCACGCGGCTCCCCCCTGGAACGTCAGCGCGGAATAAAGCTGGTTCGGGCAACTGTTGATCCATGTGCGCAGCGCTTCGCCGCCTGGCTCCTTGAACGCGGCCTCCTGCAGCAAGCCGTGCTTGACGATCACCACGTCCCAGCCGAACGCCTTGAACAGCGCCTCGTAGCGCGACCACAGGCCTTCGCGGATCACCGCGTCGAGGCTCTGGCGGTTGTAGTCGATCACCCACCAGCAATTGCGCAGGCCCTGCTTCCAGCCTTCGAGCATCGACTCGAAGATGTTGCCCTCGTCCATCTCGGCGTCCCCGACCAGCGCCACCATGCGGCCTTCCGGCCTCTCGGTCGGGAAGTGCGAGCGCACGTAATCCTGCACCAGCGAGGAGAACAGCGTCTGCGCGACGCCAAGCCCGACCGAGCCGGTGGAGAAATCCACATCGTCGGCATCCTTGGTGCGCGAGGGGTAACTCTGCGCGCCCTTGTAGCCGCGGAAGGCTTCGAGCTTGTCGCGCGTCTGGTTGCCGAGCAGGTACTGGATCGCGTGGAAATTCGGGCTCGCATGCGGCTTCACCGCGACGCGGTCCTGCGGGCGCAGCACGTGGAAATAGAGCGCCGTCATGATCGCGGCGAGCGAGGCGGACGAGGCCTGATGCCCGCCGACCTTCAGCCCGTCGCCGCTTTCACGGATGTGGTTGGCGTGGTGGATGGTCCAGCTCGACAGCCAGAGCACTTTCTTCTCGAGTTCCGCCAGGATGCGCAGTTCCGCGTCCGTGATCCGCTTGCGCGGCGCCTGAGCCTTCATGAGCGTCCTCGGTTCCTTGCATCCGCCTTGTAACGCCCCGCATTATGAACGCAAACGGGACGCGCCGGTAAGCCGCGTTGACGGGGCTGCCAGAAAAATCGTTCGATGGGGCGATTCGGCCTGACCGCCGAAGCGCTTGTGCGGCAACGGAGGGCGGCCGGTGCTGGTTGATCATGTGCTGACCAACTATGTGCTGATCGGCCTGATCGGTTTCGCCGCGCAACTCGTCGACGGCGCACTCGGCATGGCGTTCGGCGTGATCTCCACGACCGCGATGCTGTCGATCGGCATGGCGCCCGCGCAGGCGAGCGCCATTGTGCACACGGCGGAAATCTTCACGACCGCCGCATCCGCCGGTTCGCACCTCTGGCATCGCAATGTCGATTGGCGGCTGGTCGCGCGCCTCGGGGTTGCCGGCGTTCTCGGCGCGGTGCTCGGCGCCTGGATCCTGTCCAACCTGGATGCCGGCGTGGTGCGGCCTTACATCGCGGGCTACTTGGTGCTGGTCGGTATCTTCATTTTGCTCAAGGCGTGGCAGCTGGCGCCCGCGCGCGACGCGCCGGGTCCATGGGTCGGGCCGATCGGGTTTGTGGCGGGCTTCCTCGACGCGAGCGGCGGAGGCGGCTGGGGTCCGGTGGCGACCTCATCGCTGATCGGGTCCGGTCACGCGCCGCGCACGACCGTCGGCTCGGTCAACACCACGGAGTTCTTCGTCACCATCGCGGCCGCCACGACCTTCTTCATCGAACTCGGCGCATCGCCCTGGAAGGAACTGCTCGCGTTGATCATCGGCGGCTTGCTGGCAGCGCCGTTCGGCGGCTGGGCCGTAAAGCACATTCCGGCGCGCGCCCTGATGATCGCGGTCGGCTGCCTGGTGATCGGGCTGTCGCTGTGGCAGATCGCGCGGGCGCTGAAGCTGGTTTAGCGGCGCTAATCCACGATCGCCTGATACACCAGCGCGTTGATTGCCTGCCGGTAGTGCCAGCGGATCGGCCCCGGCGAGTGCGCCATGAACACGACCGCGAGCTGCTCTTTCGGATCGGCCCACCAGTTGGTGCCGCTTGCGCCCGGCCAGGAGAAATCGCCGACCGAGCCCATCACGCGCCCGCGCCCGGCTTCGGTACGCACCGAGAGGCCAAGCCCAAAGCCGTAGTCCGCGCGCGTCGCGTCGGTGTTGGCCATCAGGTTCTTCACCTCGGGCCCGAGCTGGTTGGTCAGCATGTATTCGGCGGTCTTGCGCCCGAGGATGCGCGTCTCGCCATAGGCGCCCTTGTTGAGGAGCGCGAGCGCGAAGCGCATGTAGTCGCCCGCCGTCGACGCAAGGCACCCGCCGCCGCACTCGAACTTCAGCGGCTGCGTCAGCACCGGGTTGACCGATTGCGCGAGCCCGGTGTCGGGGTCCGTCGGCAGCGCCTTCGCGTAGCGCGCCGCCTTGTCGGGCGGTATGTTGAACAGCGTGTCGGTCATGCCGAGCGGCTTGAAGATGTTGTCCTGGAAATACTGCCCGAGCGTCTGCCCCGACACCTTCTCGATCACGCGGCCGAGCACATCGAGGCCGAAGCCGTAGTCCCACACGGCGCCCGGTTGGTTGAGCAGCGGCAGCTTCGCGAGCTCGTCCATGAACTCCGTGCCCTCCATCGTGGCGCCGGCGGTCGAACTGCTGCCCGGATAGAGCTTGTGCACGGCCGTGTTGCCGCGCGAGCCGTAGATCAGCCCGGAGGTGTGCATCATCAGATGTCGCAGCGTGATCGGCTGCTTCGCCGGCACCTTGCCGGTGATCGTGTCGCCGTTCGCGTTGAGTTCGGCGACCTCCATCTGGGCGAATTTCGGAAAGTATTTCGCGAGCGGGTCGTCGATCAGCAACTTGCCGCGCTCGGCGAGCTGCAGCGCCGCGAGCGCGACCATCGGCTTGGTCATCGAGGCGATGTTGAAGATCGTGTCTTTCGTCATCGCGACGCCGGCCTGTTTATCGCGGAAGCCGAACGTCTCGAAATAGACGAGCTTGCCCTTGCGCGCGACCGCGATCACGGCGCCGGGCAGGCGGCCCTTCTCGATATCGGCGTTGATGACTTTCGCGATCTCGTTGAGCCGCTCGGACGACATGCCGACGTCTTCCGCCTTGCTGCGCGGCAGCGGATCGCCGTTGGTTGCGTTCATGACTGCGCTCGCCGTTGTGCTGACAGATTGCATCGTGGATTGAGCATAGACCGGAGAGCAAAGAGTTGCCGCAGCTATCGCCGCCGCCGTGACGCGGATGAGCATTGTCGCCTCCCGATGGCGCCTTTTGGTGCGCCTGATGCGGAGAGGTTACATCAGTTTGGTCTGCCGTCGCACCCTGTGGGCAAGCGGGTGCCAACGTGGGAGGCCTGAAATTTCGTTGGCAATCCACACCTCCCATTCAAGCTTCACCGCAATTCCGGAAATCGCTACCATCCACGCCAGTACGGGGTTCATCCGGGAATCCCGGCCCAATCAAAGCCTTGGAGGGGTTGCGTGGGGCCGAATGTGACCGTGTGCATTCCGGCCTACCGCTCGGAGGCATTCATCCACGATACCTTGCGGTCCGTACTCGCCCAGACCTACTCCGACTTTGTCGTGGAAATCGCAGTCGAACCACCCGCCGAGGAGACGCTGCGCGCCTGCGCGCCCTTTCTGCGGGATGACCGCATCAGATTGAGCGTCAACCCCCGGGTTCTCGGCTGGGCCGAAAACATGAAGAGCCTCTTGCGACGCGTCGCAACGCCCTATTTTTTCATTCTTCCCCACGACGATCTTATTCAGCCCGACTATATCGCCACGCTTCTTGCTGAGTTGATCAGCCGACCGCAGGCCAGCATCGCGTACAGCGATATCGTTTGTTTCGGCCATGAATCGTTTCGCCTGCGAATTTGCCTGACGGAAGATCCGATTTTTGACCGGCTCATGTCTTTCTTTTTGGGCGGCATGGAAGCACACGCCCTGCGGGGGATGACCCGTGCCTCCGTGCGCGACCACCACGATTTTCCAACCGATCAATATGAAGGTTTTGCGGTCGAATGCGAATGGGTGCTGCATTTGCTGATATCGGGGGCGGCGATTCACGTGCCGCGATCCTTGTATTTGAAGCGCACGTTCGGGACCGAGCACGTCTCTGCCTCCCGCAAGCGGCTGCTCGGCCGTTCTAACGAGCATCTGTTTGAAGCCCTTGAGGATCACCGCGCACGCATGCTGGCACTCATACGGCAAGCGGATCTGCCGAAAACGATGAAGGATACGGTCGAGTTGGCCGCGGAAGCGGCCATTCTCAGGCGTCACATGACATTCAACATGGGCGCATTCCTGCCGATGCAACTCGCCCGGTCCGAACAAATCATGACGGCTGTGGGTGCAACACCGGACCAGTATGGCAAGAGAATTCAAGCCATGAACCTGTTGGCCATGTCGCAACATGCGTTGATCGAAGGCGATGCGAAAGCGGCGCTGGACCTCGCGATTGCTGCGGTCGATGCCGATCCGTTCCAATGGGAAGGACTGGCCCATCTCAGCAGACTGCAGCTTGATACCAATCGCAGCATTGAAGCTCATGGTACGGCTCTACGTGCATGGACTGTTGAACCGCATGCAAAAGGATTGCGGGAATTGATGGTTGATTGTGAATCCAGCATCAAGGGCGCATTCCTGTTGGACAGGATGCGGAGCGGGCGGTCCGAGATGCTGGCCAAGCGCTTCGATGCCGCTGGCTATCTGATCGATCATCCCGACGTTGCGGCAGCCGGAGTCGATCCTTGGTGGCATTACCGCGAATTCGGGTGGCGCGAGGGACGCAAGTTTCGGCTATTGTCGATGAAGGATGATCCGCTGATCGATTCCGCGGCGCGCGATTGTACTCACCACGACCCGGTCGCGACGGATCGACGAGACTCTAGGAGTTGAAATTCGCGTGGGAAAGGCCGGAGTCAATCGGCGTGTGGCTGTGCTTGGTGGAGGCCTCCTGGGATGTTGCACTGCGCTTATGCTTGCCCGGCGCGGCGCCAGCGTTACCCTTTTCGAGCGGGCCGACCAGCTCATCAGCCGCACCAGCGTTCACAATGAGGGAAAGATCCATTTCGGCTACGTCTATGCCGGGGATTCGAGTCTCGCGACGGCGCGAATGATGATTCGCGGAGCGCTGCTCTTCGCGCCTTTCCTCAGAGACTACCTGGACCTCGTACCCGAGCGCATGGCGCTATCCTCCCCGCACGTATATCTCGTCCACCGCGACAGTCAGCGCAGCGTCGATCATCTGTCCAGATATTTCGATGCCGTTCATGCCATGGCCGAAGATGCCGCCGGCGGCGCGAAGAAAGTCTATTTCGGCGCCGATCTTCGTCAGGCTCCCCGCAAGTGGTCGGCCGCTGAAATTGGCGCCCAGTTTGATCCCGCGACGGTGATGGCGGCTTTCGATACCGAGGAACTCGCGGTCGATCCGTATGCGCTTGCGCGGGCGTTTCGGGAGCGGATCGCGGGCGCTCCTGCCATCGAAGTGCGCCTGCGCCGCACGGTGCGGTCGGTCGGAAAGTCCGGCGCACGCCTTCGCGTCGCCAGCGACGGGCCCGAAGGGCCTGAACGCGGCGACTACGACCATGTGGTCAATGCGCTTTGGGACGGGCGTCTCGCCGTTGACGCCACGCTCGGCATCCGCCCCAAGCGGCCGTGGCTCTATCGCTTCCGATACGGCCTGCGCTTCGAGTCACGCGAGGTCTTCAAGGTACCGCTCGCTTTGACGATGGTGCACGGGCCGTTCGGCGGCGTCGTGTGTTATACGAATGGCGCCATGTACCTGGCTTGGTACCCGGCTTGCAGGGTCGGCTCCTCGAACAGCCTCGATCCGCCGGATTGGCCGCCGCATGCCGTGGAGCCCCTGCGATCTCGCATCATTCGGGACACGGTTGCCTCCCTTGCCGCGATCATTCCTGCGCTCGGCGCCGTCGATCCGCGCACCTTTGCCGATGCTTCGGTTGTCGGCGGCAACATCTTCGCCTGGGGGGCCACCGATACCGACGATCCCGCGAGCGACCTGCATCAGCGTCACGACATCGGCGTTGTGTCGGTCGGGAACTACCACTCGGTCGATCCGGGCAAGCTTTCGCTGACGCCCTATTTCGCTGAAATCTGCGCCGATCGCATCGCGCCCCCGTGAGCGAAAATCGCTGCACCCTTTCCAGCTCTCGCCCTGAACGAAGATCTTCGAGGCTCCCGCGCCGGCAGAAATGGTACTATTTGACGAGCCAATGGTTTGGCATCCCGGCTCCAATCGGAGCCGGTCTGATAATGTCATTCACGGCGCCAGCAGCACCTGCCTGCATCCCGCCGGCAAATCCGCCATGGTGATCGGCGGGCGGGGCTTCGCCGGCTCGGTCGGTGGCGGCGGGTTGAGTACGCCCGGTGAGAACCAGTAATCCAGATCCTTGCCGCAGCCTTCGGTCTCGGCGGCCGGGTCCTGCGCCTTGCACTCCGGGCTTCCCGGCTGGCAGGCGATGCGCACGTGGAAATGATAATTGTGCCCCCACCACGGGCGCACCTTGTGCAGGAACGTGCGGTCGCGGCCGGCCTCGCGGCACAGCGCCTTCTTGATCGCCGCGTTGACGAAGATGCGCTCGACCTTGGGGTCTTCGGCCGCAGCCTTGATCACGGCGAAGTGGCCCTGCGTCCAGATTTTCGGGTCGACGTCGCGCTTGTCCTCCGCCACCACGTTCGTCGCCGACATTTCCTCGCGCTCTTCGCGCGAGAGCGGCGTCTTCGGCATCGGGGTGAGCCAAATGTCGGCATCGAGCCCGACCTGATGGCTGGTGTGGCCGGTGAGCATCGGCCCGCCGCGCGCCTGCGCCATGTCGCCGACCAAGAGCCCCGGCCAGTTGGACACCTTCGGCACCTTGTCGGCGAGCCGCTCCATGAAGACGACCAGCTCGGGGTGCCCCCAGTTGCGATGGCGCGAGAGCCGCATCACCTGCCAGGTCTTGCCGTTGATCGGCAGCGCGACGCCGCCCGCGAGACAGCCGCGCGTGTAGAAGCCGATCGAGCGCGCCTCAAGTTGCGCCGGTTTGAGCTTGCGGCCGAACAGTTCCTTGGCGGGGTTCTTCGGATCGTCCGGATTGGCGAGCGGCGGCAGCGGCTTCGGGTCGATCGTGCCCTTGTCCTGCGCGAGCGCCGGCAGCGCCAGGATTGCGGCCGTCAGCAGTGCGATCGGGATCGTTCGGCCCATCGTCTCTAGGATGCGGTGAATCATGGCGCGGATTCTCACGATCCGGGCCGGAATGCCAAGACGTCTTTACCAAGAAATCGGAACTTGGATGCGAACCGCGCGGCGAGCGGGCAGAAATGCCCGCATGCGCCGCCTTGTTCTCTCGCTCATCGCTGCTGTCGCGCTTGCCGCCTCAGGCCACGCGGCGTCCGCCGGCGTGCTGGTGCAGATCGACAAGGCTTCGCAGCGCATGCTGGTGCAGGTGAACGGCAAGCCTACGTATCTGTGGCCGGTGTCGACCGGGCGCGGCAGCTTCAGTACGCCCGCAGGGCGCTTCCGCCCGCAATGGATGGCGAAGAGCTGGTTCTCGACGAAGTACTACGGCTCGCCGATGCCGCATTCGATCTTCTTCCACAAGGGTTACGCAATCCACGGCACGAATTACATTTCGCGCCTTGGCGGGCCAGCCTCGCACGGCTGCGTGCGGCTGCATCCGGGCAACGCCCGCACGCTGTTCCTGCTGGTGCAGCGCGCGGGCATGGCCAACACCGCGCTCCTGATCGAAGGCGCAACGCCCGGCGCGGGCAAACGCCGTACACGGTCCGCGGAGGCTTATTGAAATTGATTCGTCATGCCCGGCCATAGCCCGTCCAGACGGGCGTGAACGCCCTGGTGGCCGGGCATCCCGACAGAGAGGGCACAAGCTTGCGTCCCTAAGCGAGATGGCCGGAACAAGTCCGGCCATGACGGACCTGAGTTACTCGATCGCGAACTCGCCCACCATGCCGAGTTCGGCGTGCGTCTTCATCCTTGACGATGCCGCAGCGCAGATCGGTCACGCGGCCCGCCGCGACCGGCACGAACCACCATTCGGCGGCGTGTCCCGGATAGACCTCGATCTCGCGGATCGCGCCCTTGAACTCGGCAAGCGTGACGGACTTGCCGTCGCGCTGCTGCGTCACCTGCACCTTGCGGGTGAACACCATTCCGGAGAATGCATCCGAGGTGAAGTAGTGCGGGTCATCGCTCGGGTTGCGCAGGATCAGCTTGTAGAGCTTGCCGGTTTCCAACTTGATCTGGTTCGGCACGAACGCGTGCTGCCCCGGCTTGCCGAGGTCGACGGTGATCTCGATCGGGTTCTGCTTGGCGAGGTCGCCGGCGCTCCAAAGTGCGGTCGGCAGACCGACCAGCGCCCCAACCGCGGCCGCGACGAATAACGTCCGCAGCCGGATTTCGTGAAACATTCTCATGGCTTACGCCCCGCGGTCTCAGGATCGCGGCGTCCGCGATCCTGCTATTGCAAATTATTTGCAAAAAGGAGGGTATGGAAAGGGGTCGATTGCCGCAGAGGCTCAGCCTGCCTCCGCCCGCGCGTTGCCGCCGTGCCGCGGCCGGACGCCGCGCCGGAACATCCGCCGCGCGCATCCGTTACCCGCACAGGGGAGCAACGAAAAAACCAGGAGAGACACCATGGCGGGCGCAACCGCTGAACGGCGCGAAACCGCGGCCCTGATCGGCAGCGACAAGGTCGAAGGCACTAATGTCTACCGCTCCAACGGCGACAAGATCGGACAGATCGAGCGCATCATGCTCGACAAGCAATCCGGCAAGGTCGCCTATGCGGTGATGAGCTTCGGCGGATTCCTTGGGCTCGGTCACGAACATTATCCGGTGCCGTGGTCGCTGCTCACCTACAACACCAAACTCGGCGGCTACGAGGTCAACATCTCCGACCAGCAGCTCACCGGCGCGCCGAGCTACGCCAACGACAACGAGTGGGATTGGGAAGACCGCAAGCGCGCCCAGCAGGTCTACGACTATTACCGCGTCGCGCCGTATTGGATGTAAGTTCACGAGAGACGTCGCGTGGTCGCCCCGTTCGGAACTCCGAGCGGGGCGATTTTCATAGGTCTTATCGCGGTGCCAGCGGCTTCAATCCGTTCTTCGTGATCACGGCAGCGGCCTCTGCCGACGACAGGAAGCGGAGCAGCGCGACCGCGGCATCCGCCTGTTGCGAGCCCTTCGGCAGCGCACCGACGAAAAAGGTCGGCGGCTGAATCTCGGCCGGCACTGTGCCGACGAAATCGGTACCTGATACATGGATCAGTTCTGCGACCTGCTGGAAGCCGACCTCCGCCTCGCCGCGCGCAACAACCGCGGCGACCGGCTCGCCCGACGGTGGACCACGCACTTTACGCGTCTTGCCGGCGATCTCGTCCGCGATGCCGAGCTTCTTGAAGCCGACGGTCGAGAGATACGTGCCGCTCGAACTGTCCGAATAGGCGATGGACTTCGCGGCGAGCAGCGTCTTGCGCAGGGCCTCGACCGTGCTGATGTCCGGCTTGGGCTGGCCCGCGCGCACCACCATGCCGATGAACGACTCCGCGAGCGGCACCCGGCTTCCGGGGAGAGTCATGCCGCGCTGGTCAAGGATATCGGTGCCGTGCCCATCCATGATGAGCACGTCCGCGTGCTCGCCGCGCGCAAGCCGCGCCGGGATCGCTTCCGGTGAATCGCCGAGCGACGGTCCGCGCGTGGTGATGAGCTTGTGACCGCTCGATTTTTCGAACGCGGGGCCAAGCTCGGAGTACACGCTGAAGAACCCGGCCGAGATCATCACCTTGATGTCTGCCGCCGACGCCGTGCTTGCCGCGAGACCGGCAATCAGGACTGCAAGGACACGAAGAACAGATCGCGGCATCATTCGGCTCCCGGCTGGCTGCATATCCTCACACATCCACCTTCAGCGCCGCGATAAACGCCTCCTGCGGGATATCGACCTTCCCGTACTGGCGCATCTTTTTCTTGCCTTCCTTCTGCTTGTCGAGAAGCTTGCGCTTGCGCGAGATGTCGCCGCCGTAGCATTTCGCCGTCACGTCCTTGCGCAGCGCGCGCACGGTTTCGCGCGCGATGATCTTGCCGCCGATCGCGGCCTGGATCGGCACCTGGAACATGTGCGGCGGGATCAGCTCCTTGAGCTTCTCCACCATGGCGCGACCGCGCTGCTCGGCGCGCGTGCGATGCACCAGCATGGCAAGGGCATCGACCGGCTCGTTGTTGACCAGAATCTGCATGCGCACGAGATCGGCCGGCTTGAAGTCGGTCAGGTGATAGTCGAACGACGCGTAGCCCTTCGACACCGATTTGAGCCGGTCGTAAAAATCGAACACCACCTCGTTCAAAGGCAGGTCGTATTTCACCATCGCGCGGTTTCCGACGTACGTGAGCTCCTTCTGCGTGCCGCGCCGGTCCTGGCAGAGCTTGAGCACGCTGCCGAGATACTCATCCGGCGTCAAAATCGTCGCCTCGATCCACGGCTCCTCGATTTCGATGATCTGCATCACGTCCGGCATGTCGACCGGCTTGTGGATCTGGATCTCGGTCCCGTTGCGCAGCTTCATCTTGTAGATGACGGAGGGCGCGGTCGCGATCAGTTCGAGATTGAATTCGCGCGTCAGCCGCTCCTGGATGATTTCCAGATGCAACAGCCCGAGGAAGCCGCAGCGGAAACCGAAGCCGAGCGCTGCGCTCGTCTCCATCTCGAACGAAAAGCTCGCATCGTTGAGGCGCAGCTTGCCCATCGCGGCGCGCAGGTCCTCGAACTGCGCGGCGTCGACCGGAAACAGCCCGCAGAACACGACCGGAACGGCGGGCTGGAAGCCGGGCAGCATTTCGGTCACGGGCTTGCGGTCGTCGGTAATGGTGTCGCCGACGCGCGTGTCGGCCACTTCCTTGATCGAGGCGGTGAGAAAGCCGATCTCGCCCGGCCCCAATTCATCGGCCGGCACCAGCTTGGGCGTGAACACGCCGACGCGGTCGACGTCATAGGCGGCGTTGGTGCCCATCATGCGGATGCGCTGGCCCTTCTTCAGCGTGCCGTCGACGATGCGCACCAGCACCACGACGCCGAGATAAAGGTCGTACCAGCTATCGACCAGCAGCGCCTTCAGGGTCGCGCCGCGGTCGCCCTTCGGCGGCGGCAGGCGCGTGACGATCGCCTCCAGCACTTCCGGCACGTTCTGCCCGGTCTTCGCCGAAATCTCGATCGCGTTTGAGGCATCGAGCCCGATCACGTCCTCGATCTGCTGCTTCACCTTCCCGACCTCGGCCGCCGGCAGGTCGACCTTGTTGAGCACCGGCACGATCTCGTGGCCGGCATCGATCGCGTGGTAGACGTTCGCGAGCGTCTGCGCCTCGACCCCCTGGGATGCATCGACCACCAGCAGCGAGCCCTCGCAGGCCGCGAGGCTCCGGTTCACCTCATAGGCGAAATCGACGTGCCCGGGGGTGTCGATCAGGTTGAGGATGTAATCCTTGCCGTCGCGCGCGCGATATTTCAGCCGCACGGTCTGCGCCTTGATGGTGATGCCGCGCTCGCGCTCGATGTCCATCGAATCGAGCACCTGCTCGACCATGTCGCGCTCAGCGACCGTTCCGGTGAGCTGGATCAGCCGGTCGGCGAGCGTCGACTTGCCGTGGTCGATGTGGGCGACGATCGAGAAATTGCGGATGTTGTTGATGGGTTGAGCCGTCATGCGCGGCAGATAACACTCGTGTCGCAGTGCGGCAAGCGATGCGGATTTGCCTGCATTTTCGCGATTCCGTCACACGCTCCGATACCCTCCCTTGGAGGGGGAGGGTCGACGCGAACGCAGTGAGCGTCGGGGTGGGGTGATTCTTGCGTTCCCATCAGCCATGCATCATCGCCCGCTTGTCGTGGCGCGCGGGCTCCGCCTTCTCGTCAACGCCTCCAAAAGGGGAAGCGGAGCGCCGGGAAACGCCGGGGCTTGCGAGGCCCCGTGAGCGGCTGGCGAAGCCGCCCGGCACGCTTGCGAGGCGTGCCGCTTCCTCTTGCGATCGAGGAAGCGCGCCTCTCGGCGCTCTGCTTGCGGCTTTTCTCAACCCGGGCCAACGCTTTCTCATGAGACTTACGCCTCACGGTCAGCCAGCTCCTGGCAGGGGATCGATATTATCCCCGGGTGGAGCCCCGGGCCGCCCGGGAACGGCGTGCAAGGCCGTCCGCGAGGACCGCGTAGCGGGCAACGCCCGCCCCGGAAGTATCAGGGCCGCATCTCCAGCCCGTTCCTCCGGCCCGCCCCACCCAAGCGATGCCTCGCGAGAGCGCCCCAAGGTGGGCGGGATGGGGTGATAGTCTCATAGATAGGAATATGAGCGCATTTATGTACTTGACATAAGTGAGGGTATATTCCTAGAAGCTGCCCGTCGGGCGATTGTCCCGATTGGCGCGCCCGCATGAAGGCAAGGACATGAATGCGCTCCCCTGAAAGGAGCGCGTCATGGACGCGAATTCAGAGTCCAACGTTACAGTCACCGAAGAGATGATTGATCGCGGCGTTGAAGCCCTTATGGCTTCGGGGCGAGTGGATGATCGCTCGAAGGGGGATAGGGTACTGGTTGCGCAAATATACGAGTCCATGTTTCAAGTGCACCGTAGGACCGCACAAACACCTCCGGCGTCTTCGTCGTGAATTGCGTAAAGTGAAAGACTGACAGGTGAGCGAATTTGGCCTTAACTGTGAACTGGTGAAGGTCGGGTGTTGTAAGTGGCTTGAGGTCTGGGCTTCTCGCTGACCTTAAGTCTTTCCAATGCTCACCATCTGATGTCGATGTGCTCGCAACATGCCAGTGGACAACCTCATTGCGGCGACTGTCGCACTGTCGGATTAGAGCAAATAAGCCGAGTATTTTTGGTTGCCCACCAGAGCCAGGTTGCCCATGCCAGTAGGTGTCGTACTTCGCGCCATGTACGCTCTCCAAGAGATGTTCCAGAATTTCGTTTCTGGCGCTTGCATTCGTAAGTCGAGAGAAGATGATCATGGCACGGTCGTTTGTCGTGCCTAGCAACCTACCGAGCAAGTAAGCCAGAGAAGATTCAAGATCGGAATAGGCTTCAAGCGCAATTGACCTAGCTATTCTGAATTCGTCATCATCTGTCCTAGAACCTTTCATCGGTGCCCCTGATGTCGAGTGCGAAAAACGAACTTGAGGGAACGAGGCGCTTAATGGCCGCGCTTGGTCGAATGCCGCCCAAGCACCATGCCGAAATGAAGATCGGGAAGGCTAAGGCCAAAAAGGCCAAGAGTCCCAAGCGAAAATCAGGCCGGACTCGCGTTGAAGACTAGGAGATGCTTCAATCCGAGGCATGCCGGATCAACCTATTGAGCCTCCTAAGCCGCCCGCGCCGCTACCGGAGCTACCGGAGCAGTACGAAATTCCGGTTGCTTTGATTGAGCAGTGGGTCGGGCTGCCGAGTTCCCAACGCATTCAAGCGTCGCTGACAAAACAAGACATTGACCATCTTATCGTCGGGCTACTGCGGGGAGCAGACGCGCAGGTTGCGTTGCAGGATGCGTTGCTTCATTGGTCCAATGCCCGCAATGAACAAGCCAACCAAAAGTTATTCGATTTTCGGCGGTTGAATTTGGAGAGCCAAAACCGTTTTCGCCAATTCGCTACGGGCCTGATGTTTGCTGTTGTTCAGGGCAACAAGAATGCCTCCTGAGCGCGCTTCAGAGTATCAGAGCGATAACGTTCATCGCTCAACCAAATTCGGCGGCAAAGAGCCACCGGGTCCACCCTTGAATCCACCCGGAGATGGAGGCGGTTACGATGTCATGAACGCCCGCGTCGGTCGCCTTGAAGATGATGTGAAAGAGTTGAAGACCGACGTGAAGGCTATTCGCGCGGACGTGAGCTACATCAAGGGTCGAATTGATGCGATGCCCACAACCGTCCAATTGCTAGCATTCGTGATCGCGATTTTTGTTGCTGCTGGGGTCGTCAACTATTTCAAGTGACGCTTCCTCCAGCGCAGAAAGTGCAGCGCCTTCTGCTTAGGCGTGTTGGGCTTAGTTAGTCGGCCGGTACGTCAAGCGCTTGCCTTCGATACCTCGAATGGCATTCGCCGTCCGTTCCCCGTCATTCACGCCAAGGCCGGAGCGATTGTTGTGGCGGAATGAGAACTCGGACACGTACCGCTGCAAATGCTGTTCGCTGCAAAAACGGTAGGTGCCTCTCATGCCGCGTTTGAATGTGCCGAAAAAGTTCTCGACTGCGTTGGTGGTTTGGCCGTCTTTGCCAACGTAGAAGCCGCCTTGGTTCCAGCCGTGCTCAACCGTCTTATGCGCGGCGAACTCCTTGCCGACTTCCACATACAAGCGGCTTTCGTCCGTGTGCAGTTCGGACTTGCGGCTCGCGTTGGTGACAAGGATCGTGCGCACGCCGTCAGCCGTCGCCCGCTTAACGTGGAAGGCGCGGACGCGGCCCTTGGGCTCCACCAACGCCACGACTTGCTGCTTGTAGCGGTGGCCTTTCTTGTAGCCCTTCGCGCGCTTTGACGAGTTGCCGTAGTACGTCTCATCCGCCTGCACGGATTGGCCTTCGCCGCCCATAGGCGAAGGGTTCAATTCGGTCATGGCTTCGCGAAGCCGATGCATCATGAACCAAGCGGTCTTGTAGGTGACGCCAATGGTGCGATGGATTTCGTGAGCCGAGCAACCGTTCTTGCCCGAATTGAGCATGTGCGCTGCCATCCACCACTTAGTCAGAGGCACCTTGGAGCGCTCGAACACGGTGCCGACAGTCACGGTGAATTGGCCGTGGCATTCGTTGCAATAGTAGAGGCCGGGACGGTGCGACTTACCTTCCATCTTCGCGATCTTGTCGGGATCGGAGTTGCCGCAATGGCGGCAGATAGGACCATCGGGCCACAGAACGGCTTCAAGCGCCTCGCGGGCGCTGATTTCGTCCTGAAACATGGGGTCTTGGAACACGGCGGTCATGGGTAGGTCCTATGACCGTCATCCTAGAGAACCAGTGCAGTTATGTCAAGTATATAAATGCGAATATGAGTCAAGACAGTTTCATTCGCCAGATACCGTATTGTTGCGGCCGGCGTCTGGGAGTCGCGCGACAGCCCGGGGGCAATCGCGTAGCCGTGGTGGCGAAGTCCGCCGCAGCATCAAGGCGGGCGACCGAGCGGGGAAGCGGCGTGGATAATAAGTTGTTTGCCGTGCTGGTGTGCTTGCTCGCGTTCTTCGCGGGCATCGGCCTCATGCGTTGGATGCGCAAGCGCGCAGAAAAGAATGAGAAATAGCGCGTAGGGCGGAATAGCGGAGCGTATTCCGCCATTCACAAGCAGTATGGCTAAGGGTGCGATACGCTTCGCTATCACACCCTTAGAACGCCCTACGATGACCCATCGCGCTAGGCGAACCGTCATCACCAATAGCGTCGGCGCCAGCGGCGGCGCCAATAACGCCGGCGGCCCCAGTAGCGGCGACGCCAACGGCGGCGCCAGTATCGCCGCCGCCAGCGGCGCCGCGCGCTCAGGTCGGTGACATCGCCATCCGCGTTGCCTTCGATGGCGCCTTGTTCGGTTGCTTTGGGCTGGGTCGCATCCGCGGTACCCGGCTCTGGCGGGGCGGCGGGCGTAAGCGTGGCGGCGTCGGCAACACTCGGCGGAAGAACCTTCACGGCCGTAACGAACAACCCGGCGAGCCCGATTCCGGCCAGCATGTCTCGCCGGGAAAGAGCCGACTCCCGCTCGCGGCTGAAAAGCGATGTGAGCAACGTCCGCGCCTGACCCCATTCCATGTGATCCCTCCTTCGATCGCCCCCACCACTAAACGCAGTGGGGTCATTTTGTTCCTTTGCGGGATCCTTCGCATCTGCGAAGGGCGCATTGGAGCGGCACGCTTCTCCGCGTTATGGTCCGGCACCACGGAAAGGGGCCCGCAATGACCTACGGCACGCGCACCAGCTATCCGCCAACGTCGAAATGGCTGCATTGGCTGATCGCGGCCTGCGTGCTCGTCACGCTGCCGGTGTCGCTCGCGATGGTGCGCGTGGGGGAGGGGCCGACGCAGGACGTTCTCTACAATTTCCACAAATCGCTCGGCGTGCTGATCCTCGTGCTGATGGTGCTACGCCTGATCAACCGGCTCGTCGCCGGCGCGCCGGCTCCCGATCCGGCCCTCGAGCCGTGGCAGCGCACGCTCTCGTCCGCCGTGCACGGCCTGCTCTATGTGCTCCTCCTCGCGATGCCGGTCGTCGGCTATGTGGCGAATTCCGCCTACGGCGCGTCGACGCCGTTCTTCGGGCTGTTCACGCTGCCGAAGATCGCCGCCGACAACCAGGCGCTCGCGACGCAACTCTTCACGGCTCATCGCTGGGCGGGCTTTGCCGTGATCGTGCTCGCCGGGATGCACATCGGCGGCGCGCTGTTTCATTTCGCGATCCGCCGCGACACGGTGCTGCAACGCATGCTGCCGCGCGCGCTCGGCGGGATCTGACGCCGCACGAATTTGCTTTCCGACGTGCGCTTGACTCGCGCGCCGCCGCCGCGTACTGAACCTCTAGGTTATTTAACCAGACGGTTCAATCCGATGAGCGACCGCCTCAGCGCAACCTTCCAGGCCCTCGCCGATCCGACCCGGCGCGCGATCCTTGCGCGGCTCGCGCTCGGCGAGACGTCGGTCACCGAACTCTCCGAGCCGTTCGCGATGTCGATGCCGGCGGTGTCGAAGCATCTCAAGGTGCTGGAGCGCGCGGGCCTGATCTCACGCGGCCGCGAAGCGCAATGGCGCCCCTGCCGCATCGAGCCGGCGGCGCTGAAGAACATCGACGAATGGCTCGAGCATTATCGGCGCTTTTGGGAGGCGAATTTCGACCGCCTTGAGGAATATCTCAAGGAACTGCAGGCGAAGGACGCCGAGAAACCGCAACCCAAGCGCAAACGCAAGAAATAGCCGGCGCGACCGCGACGCGCGCGTTCACCTTTCACATCAGGGAGTACCAGCCGTGATATTGACGCATCAAATTACGCCGTGCCTGTGGTTCGACAACCGCATCGAGGATGCGGTGAAGTTCTACATCTCGGTGTTCGGCGGAAAAATCCACGACACGAACTATTACGGCGACGGCGCGCCGCAGCCCAAGGGCACCGTGCTGACCGTCACGTTCACGCTCAAGGACCAGGACTTCGTCGCGCTCAACGGCGGCCCGCATTTCAAGTTCACCGAAGCGGTGTCGTTCTACGTCCGCTGCGAGACGCAGGCCGAGGTCGACAATTATTGGACGAAGCTCACCGCGGATGGCGGGCAGGAGTCGCAGTGCGGCTGGCTCAAGGACAAATATGGCCTGTCGTGGCAGATCGCGCCGACGGTGCTGCTCCGTTGCATCAGCGATAAGGACCCCGCGAAGGCGCAGCGCACCATGGCGGCGATGATGACGATGAAGAAGATCGACATCGCGGCGATCGAGAAGGCGCACGCCGGTTAGGGCGCCGGAACAGGCAGCGGCTTCAACGGGTTAAAGAAAAAACGCGGCAGACAAGATTTTTTCGGATCGCATGTCGATCCGGCGCGCCCCCGTTCGTCGTCTCAGTAAGGTAACGGAGAAGCGTCATGCTCAAGATCGCCGGAATCGTTGTCGTCGTGCTCATCGTCGCGGCCGCGGCCGTCGTCGCCTATGCGTGGACCCGGCCGGATTCGTTTCGCGTGCAGCGCTCGGCCAGCATCAAGGCGCCGCCGGAGATGATTTTTCCGCTGATCAACGATTACCGCAACTGGCCGCAGTGGTCGCCTTACGAGAACCGCGATCCCGAGATGAAGCGCACCTACAGTGGTGCCGCGACTGGCAAGGGCGCGAAATATGCCTGGGAGGGCAACAAGAACGTCGGCACCGGCGAAATGGAAATCATCGACACCGCGCCGCCGCGCAAGGTTCTGATCAAGCTCGATTTCATGAAGCCGTTCGAGGCCCACAACGTCGCCGAGTTCACGCTCGAGCCGCAGGGCGACACCACCAACGTCACATGGGCGATGCACGGGCCGGTGCCGCTGCTGGCCAAGGTCATGCACATGGTGATGGATATCGACAAAATGGCAAAATGGTCGGCACCGATTTCGCCGCCGGCCTCGCCAGCATGAAAACCGCCGCCGAGAAGTAAGCGAAGGTTGAGCGAG